>CALHBU010000070.1 GCA_937930655.1 uncultured Acidimicrobiales bacterium
GGTGTGGATGTCGGTGGCCTGGCCGGTCTCGACGCCCTGATCACGCAGACCGCTTCATCAGCGGCCGAGCTTCTTGGTCGGCCGGAACCCAGCGGGTTGCTGCAGATGGAGACCAGTCAGACAGCTGCGCCCTATGGCGAACCAACCGATGAGGCCATCGGCGCTATTCGGTTAGCGGCCGAAACTGAGGGGTTGATCCTCGACCCGGTCTATTCGGGTAGGGCATTGGCCGGCCTGATCAGGGCGTTGGCAGACGATTCGGTCCCTGCAGGCCCGGTGGTGTTCGTTCACACCGGAGGCATGCCGGCGCTCTTCACCGAGCGGTATCGGGAGTGGTTTGCCATTCAGCCCTTCCACTCAGCCGAGGCTGAGCCGCAGCACTAGCGTGCGGCCATGACTGGACTCGCAATCGTTACCGGCGGCGCTCGGGGTATCGGGCTCGCCATCTGCAATGCGCTGCTCGACCAGGGAGTCGTTGATCGAGTGGCCGCCTTTGACCTTCAGGACGAGTTGACCGAACCGAACCCGGCCATCACCCTGCACCGCTGCGATGTCACCGACGAGGACTCGGTTCGCGTTGCCTACGCCGAGGTCGGTGAGGTTCCCCGGGTGCTTGTCAACAATGCTGGCGGTGGTCGGATCGAGATGATCGATGGTTCCGAGGGCACCCAGAGTGCGTTCGATCCCTTCAGCGATGTCGATGCCTTCCGGGACATGGTCGATCTCAACTTCACCTCTGCTCACATTGTCACCCGGGTGATCGGCCCCGATCTGGCCGAGGGTGCCGTCATCTGCAACACCGCATCCATCGCAGGCCTCATGCCGGGGCGGCTCTATGCCTATGGCGCGGCCAAGGCCGCGCTCATTCACTGGACCCGGTCGATGGCCCAGGCGTTGGCCCCACAGAAGATTCGGGTGAATGCCATCGCCCCAGGGATCATCCGGACGAAGTTGTGGGAGGCCATGCAGCCCGACGACAACGCCTACGACACCATGATCAAAGACATCATGCCGATGCAGCAGGACCAGTCACCGGAAGACATCGCCAACGCCGCCGCCTTCCTGTGCTCGGAACGGGCATCGCAAGTAACCGGCGAGGTCATCCGCATCGACGGTGGCCTCACCCTCAGATGATCTAAACCTCTAGCGGGTGGCTACCGGGGCGATCTTGTCGGCCAGCTCCTCCATTGCCTGGGGAAGCTTCTCCAGGTTGCCGGTCGGCGGGGCCACGATGAGCCGGTCGACGCCCAACTCTTCCAACTGCTTGACCTTGTCCAGGCTGTCCCGCCGGGGACTCCAGCTACCAACGGTCACGGTGATGGCGTCGCCGTCACGGCCTTCGGCCGCAGCGGTCTCCTTCATGAGATCGAGTAGCTCGACCAGTTCTTCCTCGGTAGCGCTGATGGGGAAGAAGCCATCGCCCAAGCGACCAGCCCGACGGGCTGCAGCCTTCGAATGGCCACCCACAACAATTGGCACACCACCAGGCTGTACCGGTTGTGGTCTCTGAATGGCGGCGTCGAACGACGCGAACTTGCCGTTGTAGCTGGCCTTGTCCTGGCTCCACAGTGCCCGCATGGCAGCAACGTAATCGTCGGTCCTGGCTCCCCGTTCGGCGAAGGGCAGGCCGAGAGCCTTGAACTCCTCCTCCAACCAACCGACGCCGATACCGAGATCGAACCGACCATTCGAGAGCTTGTCGAGCGATGCACACTCCTTGGCCAGAACCACAGGATTTCGCTGGGGCACAATGAGAATGCCGGTCGCCAACCGTACGTGCTTGGTAATACCGGCGCAGTAGGCCAGCCAGATCAACGGGTCGGGGATGTCGGAATCCTCGGCACCGGGGATCTTGCCGCTGTCGCTGTAGGGGTACTGCGACTGGTAACCGTCGGGGATCACCACATGCTCGACCGACCAGATGGACTCGATGTTGGTCTGATCGGAGTGGGTGGCGATGGCCGCCGCCCCCTCGGCACTGGCAAACGCACCGGTGCTGGCAAACATGATTCCGAACTTCATGGCATCCCCTTTAGTCTCAGCCCCATTAGGACTGTCTCCAGAACCTACCGACTGGCACTGGCACCGTCGACTGCCGGCCGATTGACAGCTGATCAACCGACCGACAGGCTGCCGTCATGATCGAACATCACCTGGACCTCACCACTCCCGACGGCGAGATGCCCACCTTCATCGTCCATCCCGAAGAAGGCGGGCCGCACCCGGTGATTCTGTTCGAGATGGATGCCCCCGGCATGCGAGAAGAGCTTCATCAGATGTGCCGTCGACTCGCCACCGGCGGCTACTACGTGATGGCCCCGATGTTCTATTACCGCGACGTCCGGGAGTACAACCTGTTCGAAACCGGCGACCGCGACCGCATGTTTGAGCTAATGAGCAACGTCAGCAACGCTCAGGCCTCAGCCGACCTCAAGGTCTGCATGGACTACGCGGCCAACGCAGAGGCGGCCGATGCCAACCGGATCGGGACCGTTGGCTATTGCATGAGCGGACCGTTCACCATTGCCTTGGCCGCCGACTTCCCCGACCAGATCAAGGCCGCAGCTTCCATTCACGGCGTCGCTCTGGTCACCGATAAGCCCGACTCACCGCACGCCCGCCTGCCCGAGGTGAAAGGCGAGATCTACGTCGGCTGCGCCGAGAACGACAGCTA
>CALHBU010000071.1 GCA_937930655.1 uncultured Acidimicrobiales bacterium
GGTCGCCATAGACCATGCAGGCAGCCGGCCCCAGAGCGGACCGGACGCTGCCAACCTCGAGTTGGGGGACCTCGCTGATCGCCGGATCATCGAGTCGGCGTTGCACCAGGAGAGCCGAGGCCCCGGCGGCAACGGCTGCAGCCGCGTAGTCGTGGCCATCGAAGTTGGCGCCGGGCACGCAGCAGAAAAGCGTTCCGGCTTCGACCTGGCGGGAGTCGTGACACACGCCGTTCAGCGCGACGGTGCCGTCCCCATGGAGGACGGCATCGAGGCGTACAGCAAGGTCAAGGCTGGTCACTGTCATCCGCTGGCGTCCGCTTCCGGACTAGCTGCGTCCTCTGACGTTTCTGTTTCGTTTTCCGCCGTCTCTTGGGGAGTGGCCTCGGCGGTGGCCTCTACCTCGGGGTCCGAAGCTGGAATGATCGGATCTTGACCGGGATGCTGGAATTGCCACAGCTCCTCCTCGGTCATTCCGGCGGGTGTTCCTCTGACCGGGCCTGCGGCCTCGTCGATGCCGGCCTGCACCGGCGGAATACCGAGAATCCGCAGTACATAGTGGGCAATGTCGGCAAACACCGGTGCTGCGACTCGTCCGGCTGACGTTTCGGTGGTGGGTTCGTCCACCACCACAACGATCGAGAGCTCGGGGTTCTCGGCTGGCAGGAAACCAGCGAAGGTCACGATGTAGTTGCGCTCGCCGGGGATGCCGTACGTGCCCTCATGCACCCCGTCGGAGAACACTTTCCATGCCGTTCCCGTCTTGCCAGCCACGGTGTAGCCGGGAACGGCAGCTGCGGTGCCGGTTCCATCGGTGACCACGCTGGCCAGGATCGACGTCAGCTCGTTTGCCGTGCGGGCCGAAACCACCTGCCGGGATTGCTGGGCGCCAATCGGCTTTTCTTCGCCATCGGCTCCAACTAGAGCTCGAACCAGCAGCGGTGCCACGTACACGCCGTCGTTGGCGATGGTGTTGTAGGCCGAAAGCAGCTGCACCGAGTTGACCGAGATTCCCTGACCGAGAGCGATCGAACCCTCATCGGCGCCATGCCAGTCCTCGACATCGCGTAGGCGACCGTTGTTCTCGTCCTTGAACCCGAGCCCAGACTCCTGCCCGAAGCCGAAGGCCACCAGATAGTTGTGTAGGCGGGTTGCACCAAGCTGCTGCGAGAGCTTGATGGTTCCGACGTTCATCGAGTCGGCCATGATCTGCGAGATCGGGAAGTCGGCTGCGGCATGGGGTGGGTGGTCAACGAACTCTTTGTCTTCCACCACGATGGATGGCGGAACCGGGATGGGCGTGGCTCCGGAGTAGCCGAACTCTTCAATGGCGCCGGCCATTGTCACCAACTTCAGCACCGAGCCGGGTTCGAAACTGTCTTGAAGCGGTGCGTTCCAGCGAGGCACAACACACGCGCCGCTCTCGCTTCTCAGCACGGTCGCCATGGCCAGAATCTCGCCGGTGCGGGGATCGGTCACGACAGAATTGGCCGACCGGGCCCGCGTCTGCTGGCAGTGATCGATAAGGGCCTGCTCGACGACGTACTGAATGCGGTGGTCGATGGTCAGCACCACGTCATGGCCCTGGGTGGGTTGTTCGACTCGCCAGTTTCCTCCCGAGATGCTGCCGAACGCTCCCCGTTCGATTTCTTCGTAGCCGGCGTGGCCTTCGAGCAGTTCGTCAAACTGCCATTCGAGACCGAAGGTGCCCTGCTCGTCGGGATCAACGCCGCCGACTACCGGTCGAGCCAACGTTGACGCCGGGTACACCCGTTGTTCGATGGGTCGAAGGATCACGCCGGACATCTCGCCGTCATTGGCGGTGGCAAAGAGCTCCAGCACCCGAGTCACTGTGGCCTCGTCCAGCTCCTTGGCCACCAATCCGTACCGATCGTTCTCGTCGGATGGCGTCAGCTCTGGCAGGAGAGTCGATGGCTCAACCCCGAGGGCCTGGCCGAGAAGGGTCGCCACCTGCTGCTGATCCCGTATCAGCTGGGGGTCAACGATGATCTCCTGGCCCGGGGTCGACGATGCCAGAACAAAACCGTCTCGATCCAGAATGTCGCCTCGGTAGCCGGCCAGCGACCGGGAACGGGTGCGCTGATCCTCGCCAAGGTCACGATATCGATCAGGTCGAACAGCCTGAAGGTCGACCAAAACGGCCACAAACCCGACGCCGATGAGCATGAAGACGGCAAGAATCACCGAGATTCGTCGAGAGGGGTCGGGCGTGGCCGTCGTTCGTTTAGCTCCTGTGCGGCCCGAGGCCGATGATGTGCGGCGAGTTCTCGCCGTCACCGGTCCTCCAACTCACGAACGGCAGTGAAGTAAATGGGGTCGGCGGCTCGGACCATGCCGAGATCCTCGGCCCGAGCGACGATCGCTCCGGGGGAGGATGCGATGTCGACGTCTCTGACCAGTTCAGCTCGCTGCTCCCGAGCTACGTCCAGATCTTGGCGCAGCCGATCGAGCTCCCGTTGCCCTTCGACTAGTTGGGCCTGCACGAATGCCACCGCGAACAAACCAATAACGACCAACGAGGTGGCGCAGATGTAGATGGCTCGACGGATGGCGCTGGCTCGAACCGACTTCCGGTCGATAACTCGAAGCTTGGGCCGGGTCGCTCCAGCCGGCCTGGCTGCTTCCCGTATGGCGGCGAGGCTCACCACTACGCCGCCTCTTTCTGAAACCGACGTTCGATGACCCGGAGTCGGGCGCTGGTGGCACGTCGGTTGGTTGCCTGCTCTTCGTCGCTGGGACGGCGAGCAAGCGGGCGCAGCACGGCGAACTCGGGTTCATCGGTGGCGGGAACCGGGAGCCCGGGCGGGATGTCCACCGTGCTGCGCCTGCGAAGGACGTCTTTGACGATCTTGTCTTCACCGGAGTGGTAGGTCAGAACGAGCCCTCGTCCTCCCGGTGCGAGGGCGTCGATGGCGCTCTCGAGGGCGGGCGCCAGAATGTTCAGTTCGTCATTGACCTCGATACGAAGCGCCTGGAAGGTGCGCTTGGCCGGGTGACCGCCCTTCCGACGGGCAGCGGCGGGAATGGCATTGACCACAACCTCGGCCAACTCAACCGTCGTTGCAAAGGGCCGGTTAGCCACCATGGCCCTCGCAATGCGGGAGGCGAATCGCTCGTCGGCGTTCCGTCGCAGGATGGACGCCAGAGCCGACTCAGGAAGGTCATTGACGAGATCTGCTGCTTGGATCGGAGCGTC
>CALHBU010000072.1 GCA_937930655.1 uncultured Acidimicrobiales bacterium
GGTATCGACCCCGATTCGGCGGTCGACGTCGACATTGTCCATAGCGACGACCACGTCATCGTTGTCGACAAAGCAGCTGGGGTCATTGTTCATCCCGGTTCCGGGGTCACGTCGGGCACGTTGATCCAGGGGCTTCTGCACCGCTTTCCTGACCTGGTGGGAGTTGGCGACGATCCCCTTCGGCCCGGTGTTGTTCATCGGCTGGACAAGGGCACCAGTGGCCTTCTGATGGTGGCCCGCACAGCCAGCGCCTACCGTTCGCTCACCGGGCAATTGGCGGCTCGGTCCGTTATCCGCCGATACCTCGCCCTTGTCTGGGGTCAGGTGGTGGCCGAAGAAGGCGTCGTCGATGCCCCCCTCGGGCGTTCTCCACGAGACGCCACCCGCCAGGCTGTCGTGGTCGATGGGCGACCGGCCCGCACCAGGTATGCGGTGCTCGAACGGTTCCCCGAGCCCGATGTGTCCCTCGTCGAATGTCGGTTAGAAACCGGACGCACCCATCAGATCCGGGTGCATTTGGATGCGATCGACCATCCCGTCGTCGGCGATGACCGATACGGCAGGGGCCGGCCCGCCCTCAAAGTGCTCCGACCGTTTCTCCACGCCGCCACCCTCGGGTTTGTTCACCCCGATACCGACGAGCAGCTGAGTTTTGACTCTGAGCTACCAGCCGACCTGGAAACGGTGCTGGCTTCCCTTCGCTAGTTGTTCCAGCTGTTGCGATGAAGCACCGCTGACAAAGCGGGCCGGCTGCGGCCGGCCGAGCGGCCCGGCTCGTCTGGTGCCGGGTGGCCGATGGCAATGGTTGCCACCAGCCTGACCTGGTCAGGAACGGAGAATCGTTCCTTCACCGCCGGCTCGTGTTGAAAGAGCCCAAACAGGCAGGCTCCGAGCCGGCGATCAGTGCACTGCAGCAGAATATTCTGGGCCACGGCACCGGCATCGACCCACCAGTAGGGAACATCCCACTCAGAGGCCGACTGGCCGAGCCTCGGGTGGCTCTTGTCTGTCTCGGCGTATCGGGACACGTAGGCCGAAGGGTCGGTTGCCACCACCACCAGCGCGGGAGCTGTCAACAACGATTGCCAACGGAACGTGGCTCGCCGCTCGGCTGCCAACGTGATGTCCCAGTAGGCGGCCACTGAGTCGGGAGTATCGAGGACGAGAAACGACGTTGCCTGGGTGTTGCCGGCTGACGGGCCCCGACGGGCGAGGTCGAGAAGGTCGGTGAGGTCATCGGTAGCAAGCGGCTGGTCAGAGAAGGTACGCACCATGTTCCGGCCCCGCATAACGGCGTTCAGGTCCATGGCTCAGGAGTCGATGGCCGGCCAGTCGGCCTTACCCTCGGCCATGGAGGCGATCTGGGCCAGCGTGAAGCCCTCGAGAAGGTGTCGCATCTGTTGGCCAACGTTCTGCCACACCGCCAGCAGAACACACTGTCCGTCGTGGTCGCAGGCGCCATCGGTGTGGGGTTCACCGAAGTCGCCAAGGGTGATCGGGCCGTCGACGGCTCGAATGATGGCGGCCAGGGTGATGTCGTGAGGTTCGCGGGCCAGGACATACCCGCCACCGACACCGCGTTTCGAGCGCACGAGCCCTGCCCCTTTCAGGGCCAGAAGGATCTGCTCGAGATAGGGCTGGGGCAGCCCGGTGCGTTCAGCAATGTCGCGAACGGTCGTGGGTCCGGCGTCGCTGCCGTGGAGGGCCAGCGACAGGAGGGCGCGGCTGGCGTAGTCGCCACGGGTCGAAACTTTCACTTCGGCCACCCTAGTTCGAGTACCGGCCTATCATCTCGCCGTGGCTTCGACCGATCCGGTATTGCCGGCGTATGAAAAGGGTGCGCTGAGCGGCGTCATCCCACAACTGCTGGGTGAGCAGGCAGCCGACGGAGACTTCCCCGTCGATCTTGCTCCTGGCAGTCCCACTGTTCTCTTGGTGCTTGATGGTCTGGGTTGGGAGCAACTGGGGGAGCGCTGGGCTGTTGCTCCGACGCTGCACGGCTTCGAAGGCGGCCCCATAACCACAGTGGCTCCGAGCACAACGGCCACCGCCCTCACATCTCTCACCACCGGTCTCACGCCAGGCGAGCACGGCGTGGTCGGCTACCGGATGCTCATCGATGGGCAGGTGCTCAACACCTTGCGGTGGGGTACTGCGGAGCGCCCCGATGCTCGCCGTGTTGTGCCCCCCGACAGTGTGCAGCCCTATCCGCCGTTCATGGGTCGACGGCTTCCGTTGGTTTCCAAGGCCGAGTTCCGGACCTCCGGTTTCAGTCAGGCCCATCTGCGGGGCGCTGATCTGGTCGGCTATCGCACGACCGCCACCCTGGTCCACGAGACTGTCCGGCTGATCGAAGCGGGCGAGCCGCTTGTCTACGCCTACTACGACGGCGTAGACAAGGTGTCTCACGAGTACGGACTGGGCTCGGTTTTCGACTACGAGGTTGGCTTTGCCGACCAGCTGGTGGCCGATCTCATGCGCGGCCTCCCCTCCGGCACCCGCCTGGTAGTCACCGCCGATCACGGCCAGGTCGATTGTGCCAATGGTTTGCTTGAGATCGACGGTCAGGTGTTGGACCAGGTCGAGCTCATGTCGGGCGAGGGGCGTTTCCGCTGGTTGCACGCTGCTGCGGGAGCCGGTGACGAACTCTTGGCCTCAGCAACGGAGCATCACGGTCACCATGCCTGGGTTCGCAGCACCGAGCAGATCTGTGACGAGGGGTGGTTTGGCCCCACCATCCGGAACGAAGTGATCGATCGACTCGGTGATGTGGCCCTCCTGCCGTTTGGTCCGATCGCCTTCAACGATCCAGCCGATTCGGGCCCGTTTGCCCTGATTGGTCGTCACGGTTCGCTCACCGGGGCCGAGATGTTCGTACCCTTGTTGAGCGCCACTGTTTAAGACAACTCCAGAGCCTCGCCAGCGAGTGTCTAGAATGTCCGCCCCGACGAAAGAGGAACGTTCCCATGACTGACCAGAACCCAGCTGCGGCCGGTGAGAGTGCTCTTCCTGCCGAGGTCGTGGAGGGGGGCGACACTCCACAGGAGATGCCGCCCGGTTCGGTGGCTCAACCAGCCAAGGTCATGCGTATCGGATCGATGATCAAGCAGCTCCTAGAAGAGGTGCGGGCGACCGACCTCGATGAGAAGGGCCGTCATCGGCTCCGGGAAATCTACGATACGTCGGTTCTGCAATTGAGCGATGCGCTCTCGCCCGACCTGCAGACTGAGCTTGCAGAACTGGCCATGCCATTCAGCGACGACGAGATTCCGTCGGAGTCAGAGCTTCAGATTGCCCAGGCGCAGCTTGTGGGATGGCTGGAGGGTCTCTTCCACGGCATTCAGGCAACCTTGTTCGCCCAGCAGGTCGCCGCTCAGCAACAACTGGAGCAAATGAAGAGCCAGGCTCTTCCCCCTGGTCAGCAGGGTCCGGGACCTTCCAGCGGCGTCTATCTCTGACCTGATCGGCCGCTGAGTTTGCGCTCAGCGGCCAGAGGCTGAAAACTCTGGGTGTTCCCAACAGCGCTCTCGGCTCCTCCCCACCGGACCGTCGGCGGCGCTTGAAGGGTTTGGTACTACGCACAGGGGGCAACACCGTGGCCATCGAGGTCATTACCAAGGATTGCAGCGCTCTCACCGACGCTGAGATGGGCCTTATGGCCGATCTCAGTGCGGCGACTGAAGATTGGGGAGCGGGCGTACTCTCGAAGCAGGCTGAGGAGTGGGTCCTGGTGACCCAGGCATTCGAGAAGGACAAGCTTCGGGGCTTCGTCTTCAGCACGCTGGAACGAATTGGCGGCACACCGTCGCTCGTTATCGGCGTGGCGTGTGTCGACCGCACCCG
>CALHBU010000073.1 GCA_937930655.1 uncultured Acidimicrobiales bacterium
AACACTGACGCGGGCGTGTCGACGACATCCAGGAACCTGCCGACCACATCAGATCCGTTTTTCTCTGCTCCTGAAGTTCCCAGCGGTGTAAGCGTCACGCAATCATCCGATGGAGCTCGTGCGACGGTGAGCTGGGATCACGTCGATGGAGCAGAGAGCTACCAAGTCGAGATGATTGGAACCGACCAGGTTGTCGAGGTCCTGGAGCCGACGATGATGCTGCCGGACAGTGGAGACGTCGTATGCGTTGCTGTTCGAAGCGTTGGGTCGAGCGGCAAGCTCTCCTTGGCCAGCGACACCGTGTGCGCCCAACCGTGACCCGCATTTCCTGATACCGCCCCCACTCGCCATGGATTCGAAGGTACCGAGAGCCTTCTAAGTGAAACATGGGTCGCGGTCCCCAGGGGGGTTTGGGTTGTTTCCCCAGGTGCTGCGTGTGCAGCGCACAGGATCACCGGCAACTGCACTCTGCTGTGATGCTCCAGTTCCACCCTTGATCCGCTGGGCGTTACGGTGCACAGGTGAGGCCTCGCACCACCCAGGTGGACAGTCGCACGACCAAGACCGGCCAGGCTGTCGAGAGCGACACCCAGCGAGGCTTTGGCGTGATGCTCCCGTTCGTTCTGGTCATCACCATGACCATGGGCGCTTTCCAGCTGATTGCGCTGGCCGTGGTGGCCAACGACATGCTCGACGATCTCGGGATGTCGGCCGCAGTCTTCGGCGCTCTAACCGCGGTGAACACGATCGTGGGTGCGCTGTTCGCCCAAAAGTCGGGGCGCCTCAGCGACCGGATTGGCCCCAAGGCGTCAGTCATTTGGGTCCTCGTGCTCTCAGCGGTCGGGCTGTTCCTCACCGCCATCGCCAACGGCGCCATCTTGTTGCTGGTCGCTGTGTTCATCTCCGGTTTCGGTCAGGGCTGGTGCAATCCTTCGACGAACAAGCTGATTGCCGAACGTGTCCCCGCCGGCAACAGGGGAGTGATCACCGGGGTGAAGCAGTCCGGAGTCCAGCTCGGCACCCTGTTGGCTGGGGTCACGCTGCCGAGCCTGGCCCTCGCCTTCGGGTGGCGAGCCGGGATGGTGGCCTACGGCCTCTTGGCGACCGCGGCAGCGCTGGCCACCTGGCTTCTTTTGCCACCAGACACCGGGCAAGCCCCGACTGCGACTGAAGCAAAGAGCCAGGCGAAGGGGCCGCTGGGCCGACCAATCCTCATGCTGAGCCTCTATGCCTTGTTGATGGGGACGGTGGTAGGGGGAGTCGGGCGCTTCCTTCCCTTGTTCGTCGAGGACGAGCTCGGCCTCTCGAATGTGGTGGCTGGCCTCGTCAGCGGACTCCTGGGAGGCCTGGCGGTGTTCACCAGAATCGCTTGGGCTCGAATCGCGGAGCGGCACATGGCCCCGTCGAGGGCGCTGTTCATCAACGCCGGGCTCACCACCGTCGCCATGTTGTTGCTGGTGGCAGCGATCAGTTTTGGGTCGTGGCTGGTCTGGGTGATGGCAGTGGTTGGAGCGCTCGGGCTGAACGCCTGGAATGCGGTGGCCATGTTGGCCGTGATTTCGGGTGTCCCCAGCCAACAGGCAGGCCGGGCATCGGGGATGGTGGTGGCCGGCTTCATGGCTGGCCTGAGCGTCGGCGGGATTTACGCCGGTGTGATCTGGGACCAATTCGGTAGCTATCGGCCGGTCTGGATTACCTTCGCCGCTCTAGCCGCCGCTGCCGCGCTCGTTGCTGGCGCCAACGGCAGGGTCGGCGAGGCCCCAACCGCCGCCTGACCCCGGGGGCTCTCTGGTCGCTCGGGATCTGCCCGGACCTTCAACCGATGGTGTATCGTAGGTGTATGGCACGCACCAACATTGACATAGACGAAGACGCCTGCCGCAAGGTGATGGATCGCTACCAGCTCGCCACCAAGCGCGAGGCAGTCAACCTGGCGCTGAGACGTCTCGTGGGCGAAGCGCTTGACATCGACGATGCTCGAGCGCTTCGCGGTTCAGGGTGGGAGGGTGACCTAGCCGATATGCGAGTAAGTCGCGCCGAATGATCGTTGTCGACTCCTCCGCATGGATCGAGTTCCTTCGCGACACGAACTCTCCAGTGTGTAACGCCGTTGATCGACTACTCGACGCCGACCTAGCCGTTTGCGACGCGATCTCGATGGAGGTTCTGGCTGGCGCCCGTGATGACCACCATCTCTCCCAACTGAGAGGGCTTATCAGTCGGGCGACCATGCTTCCGACAACCCCGGCTGACTTCGATGAAGCAGCTGCCCTCTACCGAATGTGCCGCCGACGAGGAGAAACGGTCCGCAAACTGATCGACTGCCTCATTGCCGCGGTGGCGATTCGAGCCGGAGCAGAACTCCTGCATGCCGATGCTGACTTCACTGCGCTCGAGCGACACACCGAGCTGCGCTGCCATGCAGATTCGGAAGAAGGCAGAAGCGGTCAGGGATTGCCATAAGAGTTTGTCGGGACGTCTGCAATCCTGAATTGTGTCGGCGGATCGTCGGGGCTAGCGCTGTTAAGAAACGTCCATGTAGTGAAGGGCGCTGCAATCGGGAGAAGGTAGGCGTACTCCATGGCTTGATGTTGTCCTGGTTGGAGGAGTTCGTCGCACCGAGGATTGTCGACGAAGAGGTGGAGGCGTCCGGTAGAGGGGTATCGGTCACCCTCTTCATTGAGCAGGCTGTCGTGTAGTCCGTCGTTGCAGCTGAGACCCAGAGCCCGGTCGGTTTCGTTGCGAACGTTGGTCGTGACAATGATTACGTCGGCGTCGCGAAGGCTCCGCGAGTGGCAAAAATCGAAGTCGTCCAACGGACCGCCGTTGCTGCAGATTCGTGAGATGACCACCCTTCTTGTCTGAACGATGGTGACAAACACTCCGTTGTTCTGCTTCTCGACGCCGATCTCACCCTTGTCGGTGGGTGTAGACGGCGACAGTTCGGCGGATGCAGTGGTGGACGACGGGGTGCAGGCGGTAGTGCCCACAAGCAACAGAAAGCCCATGGCCCGCCCCAACCAGACTCTCATGATGCTCCTACCACTCAGCTTTGGCGGCAGGACGTACTCCCGCAATGGCAGCAACGACCTCTTCTTCTGTGAGACCCAGGGCTATCACGGCGATTTGGGCCTCACCCTCGACCCACACTGCAGTAGTCGCCGAGTGCTCGCCGCCGTCGCTACTGATCCACACGGTGCGTCCGTCGACCTCGATCTGGCGATGGTCGGCTCTCCATCCAAACGCTTGCTCATAGCCGTCGAGCGGCGAAGTGAAGATATTCAACTCTCGCTCGTCATCGAGGTAGGTCGCGGTGTGACCATCGAAGGGAACGGTGGCCCCAAACTGGGTGTACGTACTTGAGCGCCTCACCGGCAGTGCGGTCAGGCCTCCTGGCACCTGGCCGAGTGGTTCAACACCGCTTTCTGTGACCGTTAGGGACTCGGCTAGGACGACCAGGTCAGTCGTTGAGAATGTCGGGCTGGTCAACCAGACCTGAAAGCCGTCGTCGACGAAGGCCACAAAGCCGTCCCTCGATACACCGTCGGTTCCACGCACTGTGATCGGGTCACCGAACAGGTCGTCGTTTGAGCCATCATCGGCGAACCAGCTGATGGCTAGCTGATGGTCGCCGTCGTCCGGCATCGCCTGGCCGTCAACCCAATACATCTGGGTGTTGGTCGTCCATACAGGCTCCGCTGAGTCTGCGGCGCTCATCGTTGTCGGGGCCGTCATGCCTACCGGCACCCCGTCGGTAAGGTAAGCCGGGACCGCATAGTCGCTCCATTCCGCCGCGAGGTCAGAGGCG
>CALHBU010000074.1 GCA_937930655.1 uncultured Acidimicrobiales bacterium
GAGGACGTTGTCGGTTGGCACTACGTCGAGCAGGAGGTCGATGCCTCTCTGGTGATAGACGCAGGTGTCATAAAAGATGTGATCGTTGAGGCCGTCGAAATCCCAGCCGTTGTCCTCGGCCATCCCTTTGAACCGACCCCAGTGGTAGGGAACGGCCCCGCCACCGTGTGGAATGATCCAGCGAAGACCAGGAAAGTCAGCCATGAAGCCCGATTGCAGCGCCTGCACGAAGGCCGTGGTGTCGGCGCCGAGGTAATGAGAGCCGGTGCTGAGGAAGTTGTCGTTACAGCTGGCGCTGACATGGATCATGGCTGGCACGTCGAGCTCGCACATGGCTTCCCACAGTGGCCACCAATAGCGGTCCCACAGCGGCGGCCCGGTCCAGAATCCACCCGACGGATCAGGGTTGACGTTGCAACCGATGAATCCCATTTCCTCGACACAACGACGCAACTCGGTCACCGATCCCTCGATGGAAACACCGGGCGACTGCGGCAGCTGGCAGACCGGAGCAAAGTTTGAGGGGTACAGGTCGCACACTCGCCTGATCAGTTCGTTCTGATGCTGAGACCAGAACGTCGACGTGTGCTCGTTGCCGATGTGGTGGGCCATCCAACTGGCCCGGGGAGAGAAGATCGTCAGGTCGGCGCCGCGTTCCCGCTGTAGCTTCAGCTGCGCTTGCTCGAGACTCTCCCGAATCTCGTCGTCGCTGACGGCCATCACCCCTTTCTCCCCCACGTGCGACGGATCCGCCTCGACAGCAGCCTTTTGAGCGTCTCGCCACGTGCCAACGCCAGGGGGGGTAGTGGTGTAGTGGCCGTGACAGTCAATAATCATCGCTTACACCTTCCTCCGAGGGGCAACGTTGGCGCAACGAGACCCCACTTTTGTCCACCGCTGGCTAGCGATGGAACGTCGTGCCGATGCCGGCGGCGAGCGCTGCCTCATGGATCAGCTTGGCGGCGGCAACATCCTGGGCCGCAACGCCGCACGACTTATACAGCGTGAGCTGTTGATCGTCGGCACGACCAGGCCGGACGCCATCGACCAGTTCGCCCAGTTCGGCGTGAATGTGGTCTGCGGTGATCGCACCTTCAGCCAGAGGCAGAGCCAAGTCATTGGAAGCCACCGGATGACCAGCGAAGGCGGTATCTCTTTGCTCAACAACCAGTAGCGAGTCGACGACGGTGGCGGTGTCGACTTCCCTACCTACGTCGTTGAAGCCGACCGATGTCACGTGAGCACCCGGGCTGAGCCACGTCCGGTCGATCACCGGTTCGGAAGCGTGGGTCGCCAAGGCAACAACGCCGGCGCCGTCGCAGGCCGCCTCCACCGTGTCAGCAACAACGACAGCGACGTCCAGCTCCTGGCCGAGCGATGCGGCAATTGCCGTCGCTTTCTCGGGGTTTCGGCCCGCGATGCGGATCTGTTCAAACGATCGCACCCGATTGATGTGAAGCGCGTGACTTCGGGCCTGGACGCCGGTGCCGACGATGGTCAGAACGTTTGGGTTCGCCACCGCCAAGAGATCGACCGAGAGAGCCGAGCAGGCGGCCGTTCGTTCCGCGGTGATGACATCGCCGTCAAGCATGGCCAAGAGGGCCCCCGTCGACGGCTCGACGACCAGCACAGCACCCTGATGACTCGACAGACCCAGTGCTTCGTTGCCAGCAAACACGGTGACCAGCTTGGTAGCCATGGCATCAAGAGCAGGCACGTAGGCCGGCATCACCGCCATGAAGCCATACGGATCGTCGTTGACGGCAGCGATACGGGGTGGCATCGAGACCCGACCGGCCGACACCTCGACCATGGCGATGCCAACCGCTTCCCGGAGCGCATCCCGATCGATGAGCGAGGCCGTTTCGGATGCATTCAGCAGCAGCATCGGAGCATTGTGCACCACGCAGGCGCCCAAAGACAGGGCTCGACAGCTGGTATTCAATAAGATACCATCAGTAGTATGCATGCGGGATCTGTCCTCCGACTCGCTCGGCAACAGGCAGGATTGACGCTTCGCGAGCTGGCCACTCGTGCCGGAACATCTCACTCGACCCTGGCTGCCTACGAATCGACCAGTAAGTCGCCGACCGTCGCCACCTTCGATCGAGTGTTGCGGGCCAGCGGATTCCACCCCGACGTCGAGCTCCATCGACGCCATCGTGGGTCCGACGACTTTCCCCGAGGCCAAGAGTTGGCTGCGGTACTCGAACTTGCCGCCGCCTTTCCCGCTCGACACACGCCGACGCTCGAGGCACCGGTGTTCGGCAAACCATCATGAACCTGGTCGAACAGATCGTCGCTCTGCACCGCGACTTGGTTGCCGCCGACGTCGCTCACGCCTTCGGCGGAGCTTTGGCTTTGGCCTGGTGCACCGAACGGGCCAGGGGCACCATCGACATCGACGTCAATCTGTTTGTCGAGATCGATCAGGCCGACAGCGTCTTGGCCGGCCTCCCCTCTGGGGTTACGGTGACCGACCGAGACCGGTCGGCCATCGCGACCGATGGCCAAACTCGTCTTTGGTGGGACCAGACACCGGTCGATGTGTTCTTTAATACCACCGACTTTCACCGAGCGGCAGCCCATCGGGCTCGTTTCGAACCCTTCGGCGGCGCCGATATCCCCTTCCTGGCGTGCCGAGACCTTGCCGTCTTCAAGGCCTTCTTCAATCGCACCAAGGACTGGGCCGATCTCGAGGAGATGCAAGCTGCAGGGTCACTCGACCTCGAGGCGGTGTTGGGCGTGTTGGCCCGCTATCTCGGGGCCGGCGACGACCGCATCGATCGGCTGCGAGCGTTGGACCCCGTCATCTCATGAGGGTCGACCCATGAAAGTCGTGGTCATCGGAGCCGGCATCGTCGGCACATCGACTGCGCTCACGTTGGCCGAACGAGGCATCGAGGTGGTCGTCCTCGAGCGCGGCATCGTGGCCGGCGAGGCATCCGGACTGAACGCCGGCCTTATCGGCGGAGGGGGTTGGGGTCGGGAGCCTGACCTCGGCGTGACTCTGAAGATGGGCAGTCGAGAGATGTTCATCGATCTATCCGATACGAGGGGCCACGACATCGGGCTTGATCTCACCGGAACCCTGACCCTGATCCGAAGCCAATCTGAATGGGAGTGGGCCGAAGCCGCGGTCTCCGCCGATCAAGAAGCAGGGCGAAGCCTGGAACTGGTGGGTCAACGGGACCTGCAACAGCTTGAGCCGTCGGTCGACCCGGGGCTGTTGGGTGCCATCCTGGATCCCTTTGGGGCTCGGGCTGAACCGGTGGCGACCACCCAAGCGTTGGCCGCCGAAGCTCGTCTGGCAGGGGCCACGATCGAAACTCACACCACCGTCACTTCGCTTCGACCGGTTGCATCTGGCTGGGAGCTTGGCGTCGAGGTCGAGAGGGCGGGCCCTAGCGGCAGTAGTCGGAGCACCAGTAGTCCAACCAGCAGAACGCTCGGGGCCGACGCCGTTGTCGTAGCGGCAGGCCCCTGGTGCGCCGAGCTCGGAGCCATGGTCGGTACAGACATTCCCATCGTGGCTGTGCGGGGTCAGATGTGGGCAACGGAGGCCCAGCCCGCATTTCTTCGGCACGGCATCACGGCAGCTGAGTCCCCATCAGCCTGGAGAAAGACGAGCTTGGCCGAGGGCGAACCACCGGACCTCACCCACCGGCAAGGTCGCCGTCTCACCCGACATCTCTACGGCCGGCAGCGACCCAACGGCGAGCTCGTGTTCGGTGGCGACCGAGTCCTAACCGCTGAACGATCGGTCGACGAAGAGGGGATCGGCGTCAATCATCAACACGTCGGCGAGCTCCTACCCGCCGTCTCGGCCCTGCGCCGCGCCAGGACGTGGACCGGCCTCATGCCATTCAGCCTCAACGGTCAGCCGGTGATAGGCCAAGTTCCCGATCAACCCGGCCTGTTCGTGGCTGGCGGGCTGGCCTCATCAGGGTTCGGCCGTGGCCCGATGACGGGTCGACTCGTTGCCGATCTCGTGTCAGATACAAAACCTCCCGTCGAACTTTCGCTTTGAGCGACTAGCCGCTTCGACGTGATCCATCGACCGCGGTCTTGCTCACAACCGACGTAGCGTCACTCTCATGCTCAGCGGCGAGGTCTCACGGTGACAATGACCGCCCCGACAAGGGCATTGGCTGCCATTCGGCCGACGGCGTCCATCGGGTTGCTGGCCTCGACCGCAGCGATCTCGGCCACCTTCATGGCGACGCCGTTCGTGATCCTGGAGACCATTGAGGTCTACGGAGTGTCAGCTGGATGGGCGGCTCTGCTCTCCACTGCCCAGGTTGGCGGGTTCACGATTACGAATCTCTATGCCGGTCGACGCCTGCAAGCCGGACCAGAGTTGGCCCGCCGGGCCATCGCCTGCTTTGCCATCTGCAACCTGCTCAGCGCCATCACCCTGGCTTTTCCTCTTCTGGTCATCTTGCGGACAATGGCTGGAGCCTCGATGGGGCTCTTGACATGGATCGCGTGGGCTGACAGCGCGGCTGACACCAAGAAACGGGGAGATGTAGCTGCCGTCGGCCCGTTGTCATCAGCCATCTTCGCCCCCTTGATCGCACTGGTCGCCACCGGCTTTGGTCTCACCGGCATCTATCTCATCTTGGCTGCGGTGGTTGCGGGCAGCTTCCTTCTCCCACTCCAGATCGAGTCGACGGATATGCCAAGCCGTCGACCGATCGAAACACCCGGCGTAACGACCCTCTTGTTCGCACTCAGCCTGTTCATGGCAGGAGGATCGGGAGTCTTCGTCTTCGGACGGGTGCTGGCCGATGAACACATCGGTATGAGCGCACTCACGTTCTCGCTGATCCTGAGCGCCAACGCGCTCGTCAGCATCCCGGTCGCCCGCTATTCGGGACGACGTCGTTTCCCAGGCCTGTGGATGATGACCATCGCGGCATGTGCAGTGCTTATGGCCACCACCGAATCAGCCGCCGTTTTTGCCACTGTCATCGTGGTCTGGGGGCTTGCCTTCTGGGCCGTCATCCCCGAGGTTTTCTCAATCCTCTCCGACAAGTCGGTGCATCCTGCGGACCGAGTCGGCGATGCCCAAGCGGTCATGTCGATGGGACGGGTCATCGGACCGAGCATCGCTGGTGTGCTCGTCGGAGCCGGATCCTTCACCGCTCTCGGGTGGGTCTCTGCCGCTCTGATTCTGACCGCCGCCGGAGCTGTACAGCTGACGACGAGCAAACATCGCTGGCAATAGCCAAGTTCAGGACATCGCAAGCCGATCTTGTACGTTGCAAACGTGGAAGCCCACCGACTGCACGTAGAGGAAACCGGTCGACCTGATGGGCCTCCGGTGTTGCTGATGCACGGTTTCATGTCCAGCAATCTCCAATGGGAACCGAACCGAGCCGGACTCGGAGCCCACCTTCGGTTGTTGATGACCGAGCAGCCAGGCCACGGGAAATCGCCCGCCCCCGACGATGCCGCTGGCTACAGCGCCGACGTTGTGATCGAACAGCTAGAGCATGTGCGCGCCGATCGCCGGATCGATCGTTGGTGGGTCGTTGGCCAGTCACTGGGCGGTGCCATGTGCATCCGGTACGCCATGCGGCACCCCGACAGAGTGGCCGGGTTGGTTTTCACCAACTCGAGAGCTCTGTTTGGGCTTCCAGGGCGTCGGGCCGAGGGGCAGACCGAAGGCGAGCTGCCACCCAACCCAACTCGCCAGCAAGTACAAGCTCTCCCCTATCACCCTCGCAATGCCAAGAGGATTCCCGCCGATCTTCAGGCTCGAATGGTCAAGACCGCAGATGCCATGCCGCTCAGCGTGTTTTGTCATCTCGAAGCACGAGGGCCGTGGGATTCGACCGACGATCTTCATCGTCTCGCCGTCCCCGCCCTTCTCATCAACGGACGGTTCGAGAAGGCGTTTCAACCGAGTGTGGCCCAGGCCCAGGCCGCACTGCCGAACCTCAAAGTGATCGAGCTCGACGGTGGCCACGGCGTGAACATCGACCAGCCGGAGGCGTTCAACGCTGCCGTGCTCGACTTCGTCCTGTAGGCAACAGACCAGTCAAGGGCGAGCGACCGGCGGTGAGAGCCATCGGCCTGATAGAACACCGAATCCAAAACTGATTTCCGAAAAGGGAGAACTCATGGATACCGAGATGTTCGAAAAGGGCCTGGCCAAGCGCAAAGCAACGTTGGGTGCTGAGTACGTCGAGAACAACTTGGCGGCCGCCGACGAGTTCACCATGCCGTTCCAAGAAGCCATGACAACGTGGGCTTGGGGGTTCGGTTGGGGTGACGAGGTGATCGACGTCAAGACGAGGTCGATGATGAACCTGGCCATGATCGGCGCTCTCGGCAAGATGACCGAGTGGGAGCTTCACTGTCGGGGCGCCATCACCAACGGTGTCACCATGGAAGAGATCCGGGCCATCATTCACGTCGTCGCCATCTACTGCGGTGTGCCGCAGTCGCTGGAGTGTTTTCGGGTTGCCCGCAAGGTCCTCACCGAAGAGGGCATGCTCTAGAGACAGCTCAGCCGGGCTTCGCCAAGGCCATCGATGGTGAAGACCAACTCGTCACCGACCGATGGGAACTGGGTCACGATGCTGCTGCCAGTCATGACGAACTGACCGGCCTGCAAGGCGAGGCCACGATCGTTCAGATTGTTGGCCAGGAAAGCCACAGCCTCTAAAGGGTGACCAAGCGCATCACCGGTTCGACCTTCACCGATAGGTTCGCCGTTGATCGACAACCGGGTGACCCCGTTGACCAAGTCGACCCCGACCCAGTCGGGGTCGACGTCGGCCAGAACAACGCCTGCGTTCCACGCGTTCTCAGCGACCAGATCGAAGGGATTGAGGGTGCTGTAGTCGGCGTTGCGATCCTCGACCAACTCAAAGGAGATGCGGCACGCGCTGACCTTCGGGGCAACACTCTCTTTGGTGTGGGGGCCCTCAGCCGAGACGAGATCTGCGCCCATCTCGACAGCCACTTCGAACTCGACACCGAGGTGCCGGTGTTCGGCAAGGCGCACGGTCGCTGGTGATGAGTGAACGACATGATCGAAAACAGCGCCAGCCAACGGCCTGTCGACTCCAACAAACTCCTGCATTGCCCGCGAGGTCAGAGCCACCTTGTACCCAGCAACATGATGGCCCTGTTTCACCAGCAAGCGATGGAACGCGTCCTGCACGGCGTAGGCCGACTCCAGCGACTGGTCGGTCGCCTCGGCGGCCAACGAGCGGTGTTGGGCCCGCTCCTCGAGTTCGGCCAAGTACTGGCCGGCGAGCACGTCGGCTTCGGAGTGGTCAATCATCGTGAGCCTGCCTGTCCGGGTATCGATCGGTGTACCAGGCGACCCTACGCGATCGGTTGATCAATCTCGGCATGCAGGGGTCAGAGCCAGACTGGCCACGTTGAGCGCACCAGCGTCGACCTTGGCCGCCCCATCACGCTTCTTGCCCCCAACCCAGACCGATACCGATGGGTCGGCTTGCAAATTCTTGACCCACTGCGAGTTTGATCGCACGGTGCTCACTGCCACGTTCGAGCCAAAGCGAGCGGCGACCAAGGGCACCTGGCGAGGCAGCCCCGACGAACGACCGGTGGTTTCCAACACGACGAGCCCGGCACCTATGGGCAGGGGCGATCCGAGGCCGGCCTTCACCGCAGGCACCACGACCCGATTGAGCGCTCGAAAGGCTTCCTGGGTGGCACGGCGGCGAAGAGCATTCAGTGTCAGGCACATAGCCAGACCAACGCTAGGCACTGCGCCAGGATTCCCGTTGTTGGCGTGACAGCAGGCACGGACGGACTCATGCTTGCCCACAGCCTCTTCGGGGCAAAACGACGAACGCCTGCCGCACCGGGCGACCGGTAGCGACAGGCGTTCGTTCAGAGAATGGGAGGACTACTCCTCTTCTTCCATCTCATCATCTTCCATCTCATCATCGCCGCTGTGGTCAGCGTCGTCTTCCATCTCGTCTTCCATCTCGTCGCCTTCTTCCATCTCGCCCTCTTCTTCGGCGACGGTGGTTTCGGAGTCGGTTCCGGTATCAGTCTCGGAGTCGGCGCTGTCACCGCAGGCTGAGAAAGCCAGGGCGAAGGCGAACAACAGAGCAGCAATTTTCTTAGACATGAGATTTCCCTCAGGGTTAGGGCCACTGCCTCTCGCAGTGAACAGCGCGTAGCTTTGCCTGAACGGCGGGTGAAGCGACGTCAGGTGACGAAGGTCACATATAGGTAAGTCTGTGCTTACGTTAGCAATATCTTACGGTTTGATTTATTGTCAACGTGATGGAAGCAGCAGCCCGTGCCGTCGCCGAGCCGACCCGCCGTGACATCCTGCGACTGGTGCACGAGCAAGAACGCACCGCAAGCGACATCGCCAGCCACTTCGCCGTCTCTCGGCCAGCGATCAGCCAGCACCTGAGGGTGCTCTCCGACGCTGAGTTGGTGACCGTTCGCACCGACGGCACCCGCCGCTACTACCAAGCAAGACCCGAAGGATTGACCGAACTATCGGAATGGATAGAGAGCTTCTGGAGCTCCTCGTTGGCGAGGCTCAAGACCGCGGCGGAGCAAGAGCACGAGAACAACAACAAAGGAAACACCGATGCCTGACCAACAAACAGACCGCGGCGAGGCGCTACACCTCACCGAACGGATCGCCGCACCGCGCGAGACAGTCTTCGACTTCCTCGTCGACCCCGAGCTGATGGTTCGGTGGATCGGCACAGAAGCAGAGTTGCAGCCCGAGCCCGGCGGCACGTTCTGGGTCAATGTTTCCGGCACCGACATTGCCTCGGGCACCTACAAGACCATCGATCGACCAAACCGCGTCGTGTTCACCTGGGGTTGGCAAGGAAGCACCGAAGTGCCCCCTGGAACCAGCACCGTCACCATCACCCTGACCGCTGATGGAGATGACACGGTGCTCGACCTCTTCCACGCCGGTCTACCAGGCGGCCTCGACGACGAACACGCCCACGGATGGACCCACTTTCTCGAACGTCTCGTCGTCGTGTCGACCGGCGGCCAGGTCGACCCCACAGACATACGTCCGCAATAAGCAGAGGAGCTTCAGATGACCGAAAACATCGCACCCGACATCGTCGACCAGGAGACCTGGCGGGCCGCCCGCCTGGCCCACCTCGAGGCTGAGAAGGCTTTCACACGACAGCGGGACGAACTCTCCCGTCAGCGGCGCCAACTCCCCTGGGTCGAACTCATCGAGAGCTATTCCTTCGATGGACCATCGGGGTCACGATCTATGGCCGAGCTGTTCGAAGGACGCAGCCAATTGGCGGTCTACCACTTCATGTACGGACCGGGCTGGGATGAAGGCTGCCCGTCCTGTTCATTCTGGGCCGACAACTACGAGGGCATCGGCGTCCACTTGGCCGCCCGGGACACGAACCTCGTGGCCATTTCGAGCGCTCCCCTCCCAGAGCTGCAGGCCTACCAAACACGAATGGGCTGGACGTTCCCGTGGTATTCATCGGCCGGCAGCAATTTCAACTTTGACATGGGCGTGAGCTTCACCGCCGAGGACATTGCGGCCCGTGCTGTCGCCTACAACTACCGCACCCAGACTCCGATGGGCGAAGAGATGCCCGGTCTCAGTATCTTCAATCGCACCGAAGACAACCGAGTGTTCCTCAGCTACCAGACCTTCTCTCGGGGCCTCGACATGCTGAACACCGCGTATCACATCCTCGATCTCACGCCGAAGGGGCGGGACGAGGACGAGTTGCCGTGGACGATGGCGTGGCTCCAGCGCCACGACGCCTACCCGTCCTGAACCAAGCTTGTTTGATACACAGGCAACCCGGGGACAGCCGGTCAGATGGGGTTGCCGTCCCCGTCGACGAAATGGTCGAGCAAGTGACCATCTTCCCGCATGGCTGCCATCTCGGCCTCGTCGAGACCAACGACATTCCGCCACACCTCATCGTTGGCTCCCGCAAACGGGCAAAGTCCTTCGTGCCGCATCGGTGGACCATCCCAGTGCCAGACATGGCTCGGGTAGTCGTGCCAGCCCGCTTCCTCCGAGCCGTTGCGTTTGAAGAACCCGCGTTCCCGCAGATGGGGGTCGGCCACGGCATCGACTTCGTCGAGTACTGGCCCAGCGGCAACGCCATGGGTCTGGCAACGGTCGGTCGCTTCCCACCGGTCGAGTGTGCTTGTCCAGGCCGAGAGCTGCCGATCGAGCTCGTCATGATGATGTCGACGACCAGCCGCAGTGGCAAAGCGTTCATCGGCCGCCCATCGGGGCGAACCCATCGCTTCCCGTAGCCCGGCCCACGCTGTATCGCTATCGACTGAAAGCGTCATCCAGCGATCCTCTCCGGTGCACGGATAGCAGCCTTGGGGAGCGTCGGTGAGGTGCCGGTTGCCGGGCTGGGGAAGTACTCGCCCCGTGCGGGCCGCATCGATGAGGTACTCACCGATGAGGTTCAGCATGTTTTCGCCCTGAGCCAGCTCGACCTGCTCCCCTACCCCGGTCTTGTCCCTTCGTCGCAGTGCCACCATGGCGGCAAAGGCTCCGGCCGCCCCACTTGCAGTGTCCATGTAGTAGACGGGACTGGTGAGCGACGGGTCGCTGTCGGGGTAACCCCGTAGCGAGGTCAGCCCGCACAGAGCCTCGAAGTTGGCCCCAAAGCCGACATAGGACGACCGTGGTCCGGTAAGCCCGAGCGACGGCATCCGCAACACGACAAGGCGGTCGTTCCGAGCATGCAGCTGGTCCCAGCCAAGGCCAAGCTTGTCCATCACCCCGACCGAATTGTTCTCGACGACGAGGTCGGCTTCTTCCACCAGCCGCAGGAAAGCTTCTTTTCCCTCTGGCTTCAGCAAGTCCACCGTTGCCGACCGCTTGTTTCGGGCGTGGATGTTGAAGAAGGCATTGCGATTCCACGGATGCTTTCCCGGTTCATCGTCGGGGTAGGCGTTCACCCAGCCGAGGCCGTCGAGCTGGTCCTTTGGTGGGCGCGGAAGCGCACCGCGCGTGCCGTTATACAGCCGAGCATCCTCAACCCGAATCACGTCGGCGCCGAGATCGCCCAAAAGCATGGTGGTGTACGGGCCAGCCCACACCATCGTGAGATCGAGCACCCGGATGCCTTCAAGAGGTAGTCGGCGCGGTTTGCTCGTCGGTTCGATGCCGCTTTTCGTCGGCGGTCGGTCCGAGGCGGTCAGTTCAGCTTGGACCTCGGCCGTGTGCTGACCCAACAGGGGGGCCGGCCGGCGCAGAGGGTTAGCGCCAGCAAGCCGGATTGGAGCCGACGGCTGGAGCACCGGCCCGGCCACCGGGTGGTCGACCTCGTCAAAGAAATCACGATCTCGAAAGTGAGCGTCGGCCACCACCTCAACGGGTGTACGAATGGCGGTAACCGGCCAGTGGTTGGGTTGCCCCGCGCTCATCGCCTCCTCAGTGGTGTGGTCGGCCAGCCAGGCATACAACACCCCATCGACCACGTCGGGAACGTCGGGATTGGTGACCCACGAAGGGTCACTCAGGAGTTCGGTGAGCTCGTCGTTGCCGATGGTGGCCAGCATCCGATCGGCGTAGGGCGGAGGCGTCCCAAGATGCACCCAGCCGTCGGCCGCCGGGTACGCACCGGTGGGGAGGAGACCCTTGGCCCCCTCCGGGCTGCGTCCCATCACCCGACCGTTGTACAGATGCTGTTGGAGGAACACCATGCGACGATCGATGGAACCAGCTTGGGTCTCGAAGTTAGAGATGTCGACATGCACTCCGTGGCCACTCTGCTCGGCCACCAACAGCCCGGCCATCGTGGCCGTGGCCGACATGGCACCGCATTGGTAGGCGATGACATGACCGGCCAGCTTGAGCGGTTCTCGCTCGGCGACGCCGGTTGCATGCATCGGGCCACCCATGGCGTACTGAACAATCTCTGAGCCTCGATACCCGGCCTCGACGTAGGGTCCGTCGTGGCCGAACGCCGTAATGCTGGTAACCACGAGCGCCGGATTGTTCGCTCGCAAGGTGGCGGCATCGAACCCCATGGCGACCGCTTCGGACGGCTCAAACGACTCGAGCACGATGTCGGCGCTCAGTGCCAGCTCTTTGGCCAGCGCACGTCCTTCAGTGGTTGCCAAGTCGGCACTGACCGAACGCTTGTCGGCGTTCAGATGCAGATGCAGCGCACTCTGCTCGGCAACTTCCTCGCCAGGGTCATCACCCGGAAACGGCCCCCAGCGACGCACAACGTCACCATCCGGAGGCTCCACCTTCACCACATCGGCGCCCAAAACGGCGAGCAACTTGCCGGCATAGGCACCAGCTACTCCATCGGTCAGCTCAAC
Organism: uncultured Acidimicrobiales bacterium; assembly: GCA_937930655.1. GTDB lineage: Bacteria > Actinomycetota > Acidimicrobiia > Acidimicrobiales > SZUA-35 > JAHECQ01. The sequence continues at coordinate 12,316 of CALHBU010000074.1, forward strand.
GACGCGAACCCCTTCAAGGGGCTGGTCCTGCGCTGAGGTCGCCATCGATGCCTACAACGCGCCAGCATCGCGGAGTGCGCTGATCTGCT
>CALHBU010000075.1 GCA_937930655.1 uncultured Acidimicrobiales bacterium
AGCGCTACCGGGCGTAAACATCACACCGGTTTCGTTCAACAGCTCGATGCAGAACTCCCGAGAGGTCATGTCCAGGTCAAACTTCAGGAGGGCAGTCGTGCCGGAACGCGGTTTCACATAGCTCATTCGCGACTCTGAGGAGATCCACTCGTTCAGAATCGTGAGGTTGGTCCTGGTGATCTGCCTGCTCCGGGCCAGAAGAGCTTCGGCGTTCTCAAGGGCAAGGGCTGCGAGGTGATCGTCGATCATTCCGACGCTGATCGTGTTGTAGTCACGGTGAATCGCCACAGCTTTCAGCACCTCGGCAGGAGCGGCTATCCATCCAAGGCGCAGACCGGCCAACGAGAAGGCCTTTGACATGCTGCCGGTGCTGATGCCTTTGGCCGTGAGGTCGGCCACCGAGACAGTTGTGCCATCGCCCTGCTGGTCGGTGCCTCGGTAGACCTCATCGCACAAGAGCCAAGCATCGACCGATTCGGCAACCGCGGCGATCTCCCGAAGGAGAGGCTCGTCCATGAGGGCGCCGGTCGGATTGTTGGGGTTGTTGATGGAAATGAGCGAGGTGTTGTCGGTTGCCAACTGCCGCAGTTCGTCCAGGTCAGGCAAGAACCCGTTCCTGGCTTCCAGACGAAGGAGCTGTACGTCGGCGCCATAGCTTTCGGGGATTGAGTAGTGCTGCTGGTAACTGGGGATGACCGAGATGACCCGGTCACCGGGTTCAACCAGCGTTTGGTACAGCAGAGCGTTGGCTCCGATGGCGCCGTGGGTCACCAGTACGTCCTCGGGCGTGACGTTCTCGTGAAGGGCGGCGATGGCCGTTCTCAGCCGAACCGATCCCTCGATGGCGCCATAGCTCAGTCGAAGATCGAGGAGATCTTCAAGAGCCGATGCGTCAGTACCGCAGAGCTTCAGAAGCTCGGCGACGGTGAGCGAGTCGACGCAGGTCTCGGCCAGGTTGTGTTGGCAGTTGTTCTCCCACTCGTTCATCCACTGCTCAACGCCAAACGGTTCGATCTTCATGGCAAGCATTGTGCCCTCGGAACAAGTCGGAACTCCTCGCTATCGGCGAACGGCAAGCCCCAGAGTGCACGCAGTAGTGTCGGCCAAATGTCTGATCCGACCAGTTACGCCCTGACCGCAGGGGTCGCCACCATCACCCTTGACCACGCCGAGCGCCGGAACTCCTTCGGCCAGGGGCTTCTGACCTCTCTCATTGGTCATCTGGATCAGGCCGTTGCCGACCCGTCGGTAAGGGTCATCGTGCTTACCAACACCGGCACCACGTTCTCGGCAGGAGCTGATCTGAAGGAGGACTCGGCCTCGCTGGGTCCCGATGCCCCGACGTTCCACGATGTGATCGCCAGGATCGATGCCAGCCCAAAGCCGGTGGTGGGACGAATCGCCGGCCATGCCGCCGGGGGTGGGGCAGCTCTCGCCATTGTTTGCGACCTGGCAGTGATGACCGAGCAGGCCCGCATCGGGCTCACCGAGGTACGTCTCGGCATCGCTCCTGTGCCCGTCGCAGCGATATTGGCCCATCGCCTAACTCCTCGGGCGCTGACGGAGGCATTTCTCACCGGCGAGATGCTCGATGCCGAGCGCGCGGCCGCCCTTGGGTTGGTCAATCAAGCTGTTCCGGAGAGCGAACTCGACGCGACTGTCGATGGCTATGTCGATGCTCTCGTCCGAAGCGGACCAGAAGCGTTGCGGGTCACCAAAGGAGTATTGGCCAACATGGTCGGTCGATCGTCCACAGCCAATGCTGAGCTAGCAGCCGCTCATGTCGGCGACGACGCTTTGAGCGCTGAGCGCACCGAAGGGGTGGCGGCGTTTGTGGCCAAGCGTTCGCCGGCTTGGATTCCTGACTAGAGCCAGGTCAACCAGCCATCACGGCGTCGACCTCGGCTCGATCGGCGGCGGTCAGCGCCCACATTGACGCAGCAACGTTGGCCTCGATCTGCTCTGGCTTGGTTGCGCCGGCGATGACCGAGGCCACCAACGGGTGCGATGTGTGCCAGCTCATTGCCAGCTCCAGAATCGAATGGCCCCGAGATTCGGCCCAGTCGGTGAGCCGTCCGACGGTGGCCAGCTTGTCGTCATCGATGAACCGATCGGCCCGATCTCCCCACTTGACGAGGCGGGAGTCTTGAGGCCGGGCTTCACCGAGTTTGTACTTCCCGGTCAGTAGACCGGACTCCAACGGAAAGTAGGGAACGAATGAGACACCGTTCCGCTCACAGGCATCGAACACGCCATCGTTCTCAGGGTCTCGGGTGAGGAGGCTGTAGTAGTTCTGGACTGACGGGTACGGGGCAAGCCCGCTGTCGGACGCCGCCGCTGCTGCATCGTCGAGTTCGGCTGCGCTGAAGTGGGTGCACCCGATTTCGCGGATCTTTCCCTCGGCCCTTAGATCAGCCAAGCAGCCGAGCGTTTCGGCAGCCGGCGTTTCGGGGTCGGGACGATGCAGTTGGTAGTGGTCGATGTAGTCGGTGCCGAGGCGGCGAAGGCTGGCCTCCAGTCGGGCCCGGATCTGCACCGGGTCACCGCCGCGCTCACCTTCGGCCAACGACACGTCGTGGCCCCATTTACTTGCCACCAGTACATCTGACCTTCGGGAGCCCAGAGCCCGGCCCAGGTACTCCTCGGACTGACCCTGGCCATAGGACTCCGCAGTATCGAAGTAGTTGATCCCGGCATCTAGTGCCGCGTCGACGACCAGCTTCGTCTGGTCGGCGTCGATGGTCATGCCGAAGTTGTTGCAACCCAGTCCGACGACTGAGACCTGTAGTTCTCCAAGAGCCCTGTGTTCCATGCCTGGAACCTATTAGGTTTCGTTGGACATCGACATAGGGGCCCGGCATGCATAGTGAGACAACGATCTTGTTCAGAGAAGTGCCAAAGCAGTTGGCCCGCTTCTGATGTGGAAAACGGTCGGCTCCGGACAATGGGTGGGCACCGACTCCAGTGAACGCTTTCCGGTCTATACCAGGGGCAACGCAGGCGAGGTCTACCCCGAGGTCTTCACACCACTTAGCTTTTCAATAGCCGCCGAGACGGCCGAGAGGGCCATGCGAGCGGCCATCCTTTCGACCGGCCTGATTGGCGAGGGCGAACTATCCGGGATTCCCATCACCACAGCGACCGGGTCAGGAGTGTTTGGTGGCTACGCCTACCTCAACCTGAGTATCCAGCGGGTCTCGTCAGGCCGGGTGCCTGGCGGTAAGCCGGAAGATGCCGACATCGCCTTCCTGGGGGTCGGCGATCCCCCTCCTCACGTTCCGCGGAAGGAGGACAAGGATTTCCGGGCTGGTCTCCGGGGGCTCAAGTTCGTGTGGAAGACCATCAACGACGACGGGTCGTCGATGGCCGCCGACTTGGCGGCCGATCAGCGACGAGTCGAACAGTTCTTGAAAGATCTCCCCGAGACAGCCGGAGCAACCAATGAAGAGCTGCGAAGTTCTGTCCTTGACCTGGAACTCTTCTCGCACCTCTTCGAGCGGCACCTGAAGGTGTCTTTGGTTGCAGGCCTGTCGATGAATGTCCTGTCGAATCTTTGCGAGAAGCAGCTACAGGACCCAAACCTGGCGGTGCAGCTACTGGCTGGCCTCGGCGACGTCGACTCAGCTGCCCCGTCCGTTGCCCTGTGGACTCTCGGACGCCAAGTGGCAGCTAGTCCAGAACTCACTGCGGCGTTCGACCTGGGGGTCGATGACGGACTCCTCATCCGGGCCCAGGCCGCCCGGGGCGGCACCGACTTTCTTGAGGCGTTCGAGCAGTTCCTGGTCGATTTCGGGTCCCGAGGTCCCAACGAGTGGGACACCGCATTCGATACGTGGGAAACAAAGCCATCGTTGGCGCTCAGCCTTGTCGACCGGATGCGGCTAACCGACGAGAGCCACGACCCTTCGTCCCAGCGGGATCGGCTGATGAGCGAAAGCGCAGCGCTTGAGGCCGACACCCTCAACAAGCTCAAGAGGCCGATCAGGGGAATCTTCACCAAGACGCTGGCCGCTGCCCGTCGTTGGTCTCAGTTTCGAGAACGTTCCAAGACAACGGTGGTGAAAGCCATCCACGGCTCCCGTCTTCGGAGTATGGAGCTCGACCGCCGGCTGGTCGAAGTAGCACTAGCCGGTGGTTCGTCAGCGGCGGCCAAAGGTGATCTGTGGTTTCTTGTCGAAGAGGAGCTCGATGAGTATGTGGCAGACCCTGCCGCCTTCGCCGCAACCATTGCCGAACGTCGAGATCAGCATGCCAAGCTCAACGAACGCACCCCTCCATTCTTCTTCAGCGGCGTCCAACCACCGCTGGAGGAGTGGGAACTCAAGACTGCCACCAGGACCCAGGTGGAAGCTGGCGAGACCCTCACCGGTCTACCGGGGTGTACCGGGATTGCCCGAGGACGAGCGAGGGTGGTGACCAACCCCGGCGATCCGCGTGGGCTCGAGCCAGGAGACGTTCTGGTGGCACCGCTGACCGATCCGAGTTGGACTCCGCTGTTTGTTCCGGCCGAGGCAGTGGTAGTCGATGTGGGAGCGGTTATGAGTCACGCAGTGATCGTCAGCCGCGAGCTGGGTATTCCCTGTGCCGTCTCGGTCTCCGATGCAACCAAACGAATACCCGATGGCGCGCTCATCGAAGTCGATGGCTCGACCGGCATCGTGACGGTGATCGAGCTTCCCGACTAGCGCTGGTCAGCGTGGATGGAGTGACATGGCGCCATGAGCCGAGCTGTGCGCTGCCACACGATCTCCGACGACATCACCTCGGTGACCATTGACGATGTCGACGTCGGGGACCCGGGGCCAGGTGAGGTCCAAGTGAGCCTCAAGGCCTGCGCCGTCAACTTTCCCGATCTGCTCATGATCCAGGGCAAGTATCAGTTCGCCCCTCCGATGCCCTTTGCCCCCGGCGGCGAGGCCGCAGGCGACGTTGTGGCCGTCGGCACAGGTGTCGACCAGTACTCGGTCGGTGACAAGGTGGTCGTGAGCATGCGCTACGGCGGTTTTGCCGAAACCATCAACGTTCCCGTTGCTCACACCGAATCGGGCGAGGGCGGGGCCGGCAAGGGTCCTGATGGCACGGTTCTGCCGTTGCCGCCGGGTATGAGCTACGAGGCCGGGGCGTCCTACAAGACGGCCTATCTCACTGCGTGGGTTGCTCTGGTGAATCGGGGGCATCTCCAACCAGGAGAGACGCTGTTGGTTCACGGAGCGACCGGTGGCGTGGGAATGGCGGCAGTAGATCTCGGCAAACATCTGGGTGCAACGGTGATCGCAACCGGTGGCCGGGACGACAAGCTTGCCGTGGTGGCTGAGCGAGGCGCCGATCACGTCATCAACTACACCCAGGCCGATGGCTCGTTGGGCGGCTTCCGGGATGAGGTGAAGGCACTCACCGATGGTCGAGGCGCCGATGTGATCTACGACCCGGTCGGTGGAGACGTCTTCGACGAGTCGATGCGTTGCGTCAACATCGATGGCCGCATCCTTCCCATCGGCTTCACTAGCGGGCGCTGGCCCCAGGCACCGGTAAACCTCATTCTCATCAAACAGATCTCGGTTATCGGCGTGCGGGCCGGAGAGTACGGTCGGCTCTATCCGGAGATTGGACTGGCCAACGAGAAGGCGGTTTACGACCTGGCGGCCTCGGGCCAGATTCAGCCCTACGTCTGCGCTGGCTTCCCGTTGGAAGAGGCGGCGGCCGCCATGCAGATGCTTGAGTCTCGGAACGTTGTGGGCAAGTGCGTCGTCACCATGAACGACTATGAGATCGGATCGTGAGCGACGCCTGCTGTTCACCATCTCGGGACGATGGCATCGCCGAATCACCGGCTGCGGCGACGGCACCCTCGGCTGCTCGAGGCTCCGGGAGCAGTGCCGAGCGGGTTGAACTTCCTGGCGGGACCTATGCAATGGGCACCAGCGGCGATGTCGCCTATCCCGAAGACGGCGAGACCCACGTCCATCGCGTCTCCCTCGCCCCATTTGCCATCGATATCCACGCCGTCACCAATGATCGCTTTGCCTCGTTCGTCGAGGCCACCGGTTTCGTGACCGACGCTCAGCGTTACACCTGGTCATTCGTCTTCGGCGGTCTTCTACCCGACGATTTCGAGGACACCAGGGGCGTGGCCAACGCCCCCTGGTGGCGTCAGGTCTTCGGCGCCGATTGGAACCACCCCGAAGGACCGCACTCGGACGTGGGCGGGCGAGGCGACCACCCGGTTCTGCATGTTTCGTTCGCCGATGCCCTCGCCTTTTGCGAATGGGATGGCTCCCGGCTTCCGACCGAGGCCGAGTGGGAGTACGCCGCCCGCGGCGGGTTGGAGGGGGCCGACTTCCCCTGGGGTAGCGATCTGGAACCAGAAGGTAGTCACCGAATGAATGTTTGGCAGGGCCAGTTTCCGATGGAGAACAGCGAGTCCGATGGTTTCAAAGGCACAGCGCCGGTCGACACCTACGAGCCCAACGGGTACGGCCTGTACAACATGTGCGGTAACGCCTGGGAATGGTGTTCGGACTGGTTCGCGGCCGACTACTACCAGCAGAGTGCAGCGCAGAATCCGACAGGGCCTGAGTCGGGAGAGCAGCGGGTGATGCGGGGCGGCTCCTATCTCTGTCACGCCTCGTACTGCCACCGATACCGGGTGGGAGCCCGGAGCAGCAGCGGCCCCGACAGTTCGGCTGGCAATCTGGGCTTTCGAACGGTGGCCCTCAGCAGCTAAGACTCAGGGATGGCTCACACCAGCGCAACCGAGAACTTCCCCGGCGTCATCAGCAGAGAGGTTGCGGACTCTGAGCCGTGGTGGCCGGAGATGCCACTGCCACCGGAGGGAAGTCCCAACGTTCTGGTGATTCTGATGGACGACACCGGCTTCAGCCATCTCGGCTGTTACGGCTCACCCATCGACACCCCGAACTTCGATCGATTGGCGGCCAACGGGCTTCGTTACACCAACTTTCATACCACCGCTCTGTGTTCCCCGACTCGAGCGTCTCTCCTGACCGGCCGGAACCACCATTCGGTCGGTATGCGGGCCATCTCCAATTTCGACACAGGTTTTCCCAACATGCGTGGCCGTATTGCCCCCAGCGCAGCGACGTTGGCCGAAGTCCTCGAGCCTGAGGGCTACGCCACCTTTGCTGTCGGCAAGTGGCACCTGGCCCCGACGAGGGAAATCTCGGCCGCTGGCCCTTTCACCGACTGGCCACTGCAGCGGGGGTTCAATCGCTACTACGGATTCCTCAACGCCGAAACCGATCAGTTCCACCCCGAACTCTGCGTCGACAACCATCTGATCGATCCTCCCCGCACGCCGGAGGAGGGCTACCACGTGTCGGAGGATCTGATCGACAACGCCATCGACATGATGCGCAACCAGAAGTCGTTGGTACCAGAACGGCCGGCCTTTCTGTATCTGGCGTTTGGAGCCACCCACGCGCCGCATCAGGCACCCGATGACTACCTGGCCAAGTACCGGGGGGCCTTTGATGAGGGCTGGGATGTGTGGCGGCAACGGGTGTTCGAGAAGCAGTTGGAGACGGGTGTCATCCCACCCGGCACCGAGTTGGCACCCCGCAACTACGGCGTGAAGCCATGGGACGAGCTATCGGCTGACGAGCAGGCCTTTGCTTGCCGACTTCAGGAGGCCTTTGCCGCCTTCCTCGACCACACCGATGCCCAGATCGGCCGGCTACTCGATGCGCTGGAAGAGCAGGGAGAACTTGAGAACACGCTGATCTTTGCCCTGTCCGACAATGGCGCTAGCCAAGAGGGCAATGCCAGTGGCGTCATGGACGAGTTCCGATACTTCAACGGAGTCCCCGAGGACATGGACGATGTCATGGGTCGGCTGGACGAAGTCGGAACCAGGCGGAGCTACAGCAACTATCCGTGGGGCTGGGCCCAGGTCGGCAACACCCCGGGGAAGCGGTACAAGCAGAACACCCACGGTGGCGGTGTGCGGGACCCGCTGATCGTCTCGTGGCCAAAGGGCATCGACCCGACGGTCAACGGTCAGATCCGCACCCAGTTCCATCACGTCACCGACATCGTCCCAACAGTGCTCGACGTGCTCGACGCCCAGCTTCCAGCCCAGGTGAAGGGGGTAGCCCAGCAGCCGATCGAGGGCACCAGCCTGGCCTATACCTTCGCCCCCGAGGCGGTTGACGCCGGCGAAGTTCCAACCCGGAAGGAAACCCAGTACTTCGAGATGTTCGGTCATCGAGCGATCTGGTCCAAGGGCTGGAAGGCAGTGACCTTCCACAAGATGGGCACCCGGCTGGAGGACGACGTCTGGGAGCTTTACCACCTCGACCAGGACTTCTCGGAGATGAACGACCTGGCCCAGGCCGAACCGGATCGTCTAGCCGAGATGGTCGAGCTCTTCTGGTCCGAGGCCGAGCAGTACGGGGTGTTGCCCATCGACGGCGGCAACCCCAACCGAATGTTCGGTGGTCGGCCGGTTCCCGGTTCGCCCCGCAACCGCGATCATTTCACCTACCGACCGCCGGTGGATCGCATCCCCACCGATGGTTCACCGGCCTTCGGCGCCCGGTCGTGGGCGGTACGGGCCGATGCCACCCGCTCCTCCGCCGACCAGGGAGGAGTCATCGTGGCCGCCGGCACCATCAACAACGGCCTTGCGCTGTATGTGAAGGACAACCGCTTGGTCTACGACCACAACTACTTCGCCACCCACACCACCATTCGGTCGGGCGAGTTGCCCTTGGGCGACGTGGTGCTCGGCATGGACTTCGATCGAGTCAGCCGCGGTCCGGCCAGGGTTCGATTCTGGGCCGACGACCAGGTGGTGGGGGAGGGAACCGTTACCGATATCTCGGCCATGATCTCCTCAGTCGGTATGGACATTGGCCGGAACCCAAGTGGCGTGTGTGACGACTACGAGGCCCCCTATGAGTTCCAGGGCCAGCTTCGCCGGGTCGACATCGCTACCAGCCGGGCCCTTCGTCCCGAGGACGAGATGGCGTTGGAGATCGCCCAGGCGCTCGGAACTCAGTAGCGTTCGTGCCATGAGCAGCGAGCCTGATTTCGGCGGAGTTATCGGACGAACAGCGGCCGACTCGACACCGTGGTGGCCTTCTCCGCCCGACATGGACGGGAAACCCAACGTGGTCGTGGTGTTGTTCGACGACACCGGTTTTGCCCACTTCGGGTGCTACGGCTCCGATATCGACACCCCCAACATCGACAAGTTGGCCGCCGGTGGCCTTCGATACACGAACTTCCACACCACTGCCCTGTGCTCTCCCACCAGAGCGTCACTGTTGACCGGCCGCAATCACCAC
>CALHBU010000076.1 GCA_937930655.1 uncultured Acidimicrobiales bacterium
GGAGGAATGACCACGGTGCCGTCGCCAGGACCGTCGCCCTTGGCTCCGCCATAGGGTCGGACCATGGTGCCGCCGAGAACCTCATGGTCATAGGTGCGAACCACATCCTCGTTGGAACGAATCGATGGATGAGCTAGCAGCTGGAGCAGCACGGCGGCAGGGTCAAGCGCAGGGTTTTGCCGAGGCGGACGGCTGGTGTCGATGGCCAGAGCGGTCATCTGTCGTTGAGGCCGACCGTCGTGAAGGAACGAGCAGTCGAGCTCGATGAGCGGATCGTCGCCGTCGACCACGACCAAGCGGCCATCGCCGGTGAAGCTGCCAATGACGGCGGCGCCTACCGACCAACGTTCGGCCAGCTCGAGCAAAGGCTGGGGATCGGGTGTTGCAACCACCATCCGCTCCTGAGCTTCAGATAGCCACACTTCCCACGGGGCCAGCCCGGGGTATTTGCGGGGAACCAACTGGAGGTCGACCCGAGCGCCGAGTTCTTCAGCCATCTCGCCAACAGCCGACGAAAGTCCGCCGGCTCCACAGTCGGTTACCGCGGTGTACAGCTGACGGTCCCGGGCGGCGAGCACGACGTCGATCAGACCCTTCTCGACGATGGGATCACCGATCTGCACCGACGAGCCTGCGATCTCGGCCGTCTCCACCCCCATGGTTTGCGAAGAGAAGGTTGCGCCACCAACGCCATCTCGGCCAACCGCCCCGCCGAGCACGACGATTGCGTCGCCGGCGCTGGCTTCGGTTGGGTTAGAGCCTTCGGGCAGCAGTCCAAAGCAGCCAGCGAAGACAAGGGGCGTTGTGGTGTAGGCCGGGTCGTGGAGAATGGCGCCGGCGATGTTGGGAACCCCGATCTTGTTGCCGTAATCGCCGACACCGGCGATCACCCCGGAGCGAATGCGCTGGGGGTGCAACACGCCGTCGGGCAGATCGTTGGGGTCGAGGTCTTCCGGCCCGAAGCAGAGGATGTCGGTGACGGCCACCGGCTTGGCCGAAACGCCAAGAATGTCCCGAACGACGCCACCGACACCGGTGTTGGCGCCGCCAAATGGTTCGAGGGCCGAAGGGTGATTGTGGGTCTCCGCCTTGAGAGCGATGTCCCAACCGTCTTCGAACGCCACGATGCCGGCATTGTCGACGAAAGCGCTGTGCACCCATGGAGCGTCGAGCTCGTCGGTCGACTTCCGGAGGAAGCTCTTGAGCAGACCGTCGATCTCCTCGGTCCGGCCGTCGGGGTGTTCGATGGTGATCTTGGCCCGGAAGGTCTTGTGGGCGCAGTGCTCACTCCAGGTCTGAGCCAGCGTCTCCAGCTCGGCGTCGGTCGGGTCCCTGTCGGCGGCTACGAAATGGTCACGGATGACCACCATTTCCTCCGGGTCGAGCCCCAGTCGTCGACTCTGATTCAGCTCGGCCAGACCGGCCTGGTCCAGCTGGCGGATGGCGGCCAACGTGGTGACCGGGCTTGGTGCGTCGTCGGCAGTGAAAGCCGCCGGCAGAGCCCCGGTGCTCCAACGTTCGATCACCTCGTTGTGCAGCACCCGGTCGGCCAGGGTGGCGACCTCGGCCTCGGTGAGGTCGCCATCGACCACGAACCGCTTGGCCATGGTGGCGTTCGTTACGGGCAGACCCAGTTCGGCTGCGCTGCGAACCAGTTCGGCCCCTTCTCGGTCAGTTACGCCGGGCCGCAAGCCGGTTTCGACAACCAAACCTTCGGGGCGATGATCGGCGATGAGCGACCACCATTGGCCGACCGGGTCGATCAACAAACGGTCGGCAACCTCGGCTACCTGGACGTCGTCGAGCGGGCCGCGAAGGTGCACCACCCGGAACTCTTCGATCTCTTTCACATCGAGATCGAACAGGCGGGCCCGGGCCACCGGGCTCTCGCCGGCCGCTCCCCCGCTCCGAAAAACCGCTCCCGGTCCTACCAGTATTGCCACGTCCCGCTGCTGCGCCACGCCCGGAGGATACTCAGCCAGCCGGGCCAGGCAGCGGCGTTTACGACAAGAGGTTTCGCCGGTAGAGAGAGATCAGCCGTTCCCAATGCCGTTCAGCCGCCGGCTGGTCGAAACACCATCGACCGGGAAAGGCGAAGCCATGGTGAACCCCGGGGTGCACTTCCAACTCGCCATTCACGGTTGAGGCATCGAACAGGCCCTTCAGCTCGCTGACCATCTCCGGCGGAGCCAAGTCATCATGCTCAGCACAGGAGATGTAGATCTCGCCCGCCATTTTGTCGAACGACAGGTGGGGGCTCTCCTCGGCATCACTGACCAGCCAGGTGCCATAGAACGAGGCGGCGGCGGCCACCCGATCGGGATAGCGAGCGGCCGCAGCCAGGGCATAGGGGCCGCTCATGCAGTAACCGTGCACTCCTACCGGGCCAGAGGCGATAGCCGGATCGGCATCGATGTGAGCCAGCAGGTCGGCAACGTCCTCCATGACGGGAGGGATGGTCATCTTGGTGCGGATGGCCCGCATGGCGGTGTGGTCGGGGCTGCCTTCGGTAAGAACATCGGGCCCGTAGCGGTTGGCCGGCCCAGCTCGGTAGTAGAGATCGGGGACCAGCACGGCGAAACCGACGGTGGCCAACCGGCGGGCCATGTCATACAGCTCTTCTCGAATACCGGGGGCGTCCATGAGCAAGAAGACTGCGGATGCCGGATCCCCCCGCTCCGGCCGGCAAAGGAACGTCTCCATTCGGCCGGCCTGTGTCGTGACATCGACCTTCTGTTCGAACATCGCTTTCCTTCCCAACCGCCAGTCAGTCCTGACGGAGATGGTCTTTCTGGGTGGTGCCTTCGTACTCGGTGCGGAAACGTCCCCGCCGCTGCAGCTCCGGCACAACAAGGTCGACGAACTCCTCGATGGCGCCCGGGCTGTAGATGGGCGACAACATGAAGCCGTCGCCGCCGACGTGGTCGAAGAACGCCTCCATCTGATCGGCAACGGAAGAGACGGTTCCGACGAACTGGGGAAGCCCGACACTCTGGCCGTGTCGTTGGGCTACTTCGGCCACCGTCATCGACGAGCCGTCAGGGTGCTTGTAACGGGTTCGCATCCGCTGCAGCTCGGGCTCGGTCCGCTCCAGCATCGGCGCATCGAGCGGCAACGTGTTCAGATCGAAATCGAGATGGGCCGACAGGATGGCCAGTCCGGCCTCGAGTGGCACAAGCTGGTTGTGCTCCTCCTGCTTCTCCTGAGCCTCCGCTTCGGACTCGCCGATCACCGGCTGGGCCCCAAACAGGATCCGGCATTCCTCAGGCGCCCGACCGAGATCGGCCATCCGATCCTTGATCTGGTTGAAATAGGCAGCAGCGTCTTCGGCCCGAGGTTGGATGGCAAAGATGGCATCGGCCTGCGCTGCTGCGAAGCCGATCCCTGACGGGGACGTGCCAGCCTGCATGATGGCCGGCCCGTTCTGAGGCGAGCGAACCACATTGAGCGGGCCCCGTGACCGGTAGTACGTGCCGTCGAAGTCGATGCGATGAACCTTCGAAGCGTCGGCGAACATTGGCGTCTCGGTGTCCATCACCACCGCATCCGGTTCCCAGCTGTCCCAGAGCTGGCGACACACCTCGAGGAACTCTGTCGCCTTTTCGTAGCGAAGCTCGGTGGGGTCTCGCTCTTCCCCGTAGTTGTCGGCCTGGTTGTGGTTGAGCGACGTCACGACGTTCCAACCGGCCCGGCCCCTGGTCAGATGGTCGAGGGTGGCCCACAGTCGGGCAGCGTGGAAGGGGTGGTGGTGACTGGTGGAGAGGGTCGATGCCAGCCCGATGCGCTCAGTGGCGGCCGCCATGAACGAAAGCAGCGGGATGGGGTCGTGCTCTGGTGCCTGCACTGCATATTGAAGGGCCGGGCCAAGCGAGCCGGTGAAGGTGTCGGAGATGTAGTTGAGGTCGGCGAAGAACACCATGTCGAACAGGCCCCGCTCGCAAACCTGGGCGATGTGTTGGTACAGCTCGGGTCGGGACCACGCATCTTCGTCCCAGTGCCCATCCCCCGACTCGTTGCGTCCAGTGCGCGGGTGACGCCACATGCCATGGCTGTGGTGGGTAGGCCCATGGGTGAGGAACTGGGCAAGATGGAACTTCTTGGTCACCGGGTCAGGATCGCACGGTGGGCGTCCAGCAGGCGAGTACGGTTCCGAACGTGCCTGGGAGCTTCGTTTTCGGTGTCGACCTCGATGGTGTCTGTGCCGACTACACGCTCGGCTTTCGAGAGATTGTGGCCGAAAGCCGCGGCGTCGAACCGGAAAGCCTGCCCCTCCAACGATCGTGGGGCTTTGACGAGTGGGACCTCGACGAGGACGAGTTCAATCGACTCCACCGCTATGCGGTGACCGAGCGCAACCTACTGCGCAGCCTGCCAATGTTCGAAGGCTGCGCCGACTCGTTGTGGCGACTGTCCGATGCCGGTGTCTGGATCCGCATCATCACCCACCGGCTGTACACCAACTGGGGTCATGCCACCGCTATTGCCGACACCGTGGCCTGGCTCGACGAAGCCCAGGTTCCGTATCGAGACATTTGCTTCTTGGGCGCCAAACCCGAGGTCGAAGCCGATGCCTACATCGACGATGCCCCGCATAACGTCAACGCTCTCCGGGCGGCTGACAACCAAGTCATCGTGTTCGATCAGCCCTACAACCAGGACCTACCTGGGCCTCGAGCATCGACATGGCTCGAGGTCGAAGACTTGATTATGGAAATGGCGGCGTCCCATGAGGCCATCCAGCCTCAGTTGCCGGGCATAGATGCCGGCGCCGATCGTCTGCTACGACGGAAAAGCGAAGCTTCCGACTAGCGATAGTTGCCGTCGCGGACGGTCAGGTGACGGGCTCGGGTTGAGCCTCGGCGGCGACACGATCGAGCGTCTCGATCCACCATTCGGTCTCAACCACGTTCTTACCTGGCAGATCAGCCAGGACCGATTCGACCAGAGTCACAAGGTGGGTCTGGTCGGCGGCGGCACTCCGGAGATCGAGTAGGCAGTCAACAACCCGCCCACGATCGATCAGCTGTCCGGTGGCCTCGCCTTTGAAGTCTTCGATCAAGTTGATCATCACGCTCTCCATGGTGCCATCACTTCGACTGAAAGTGGGTATCAGTTGACAAGAAGATGGACCCAATTTGTGCTGGTCACCATGGGCCGTCTGGCACCTTCGGCACCAGAACCAGCTCAAATACTGCGGTTGGAGCGCCGGAAGGCCGCCATATGAAATCCATGTGACTTCCGTCCGGGGACCCTGATCAGGGTCGAAACCACCGCCGATTTCCCACTACCGCTCGTAGAAGACAACTTCCTCACCGAGCCACATTGGCGAGTTCGGAAGGTCTATGAAGTTGGCCTCGTCCTCCAGCAAATCCTTGGCTGCTTGCTTTGATTCGGTAGTACCGGCTCCCCCACGGAAGGTCTCGACGTCGTCCACCCACACCTCGGCAATTCCGTCATACGGGGCTGGCGCGCCGCCGTTTCGCTGCTGCAGGGCAGCGTGGAGCTCCGGTTCATCCACGGTATGGACCTGCTGATACTTGTGCATGCCAAGCACCTCGGCCCGAGCCTGCACCAGTGGCCCATGTTCGTCTCGCCAATAGCGGCGGAACTCCTCGACCGATAGGTCGGGGCGGCGACGCAAACAGAAGGTGAGCTTGATCATGCCGACACTCCTTCATCAGCTAGAACCGATTCGAGCACCGGCTTCAGGTAGCTGAGGAACTGGTCGGGGTTCTCGCTCATCGGGAAGTGTCCGAGGCCCTCCATGAGGGTCCAGGTTGAGCCTGGAATGGCTTCGTGCGCCTCACGGCCGGCCTCGGGCGTTGCGCTCCAGTCGTACTCGCCACTGAGTAGGTGGACGGCAACCTGATCGGTGTCGACGTTGGCTGCCTCCTCACGCAGGTCATGGTCGACGACATAGAAGAAGACGTCGCCGAGGAAGGCCGGTGGCCAACCCTGGGCGTACACGAAAGCTGTCTCTTTGCGGAAAGCCTCGGGAGAGCCTGGGGCGGTCAGGCCCTCCATGAGCGAGGCCTTGTAGCCCGAACCAACCCGCGGATGCCACAGGTGATGCATGTCCTCGTACTTACCGTGGACCTTGAGGGCAGGCTCGACGCCAACGACGGCCCGGAAGCGGTCGGGGTGGTAGCGGGCCAGGTCCAGCGCCAAGAGCCCACCAATGGAACAACCCATGAAGACAGGGTCGACCAGGTCGAGGGCGTCGGAGACGGCGAGAGGCACTGCCATAAGGGCCTCGGTGGTGAGCTTGTAGTCGTCGGCCCACCACTCTCGGCCCGACGGTGGCAGCGACTTGCCGTGGAACGGCAGGTCGTAGGCAACCAACTGGAAGTGCTCGGTCAGCCATCGGTCCTCGAAGAGATGACGCCATTGGGAGCCATGAGCCCCAGCGGTGTGTTGGAGCAGGAGAGGAATGCCGCTGCCAGCTGTTTCGACGTAGAGCCGATGCTGATCGCCGCCCAACTCGACGTTGAGATAGCGGCCGACGGGCGAGTCGAAGGATGCGGTGGTCGACAGTGGGTGCGGGCCCGATGATGCCGACTGACCATGGCGGTCGATGCGGATGAGTTCGACTAGCCGGGCGACCGCACCGAAGTACTGGGCGAAAGTCTCTTCGTCGCCACCAACCTTGAGACCATGGCCTCGAGCCGACATGAGATCATTGCATTGGGCCGGTGGAACGGCGGCCAGCAGCTTCTCCCAGACTTCGGGGGGCGCTACCAGTCCAATGGCCGCCTCTCCCACCGGGCTGCTGCTCGGCGCAGCGACACCATCGGTGATGACGAGGTGAAGACCATCGTCGAGATTCAGAGCCAGACTGCCGGTCCAGGCCCGGGCCGCCAGTCGGAATACGCCATCGGCGTTGGCTGCATCAGCCAGTTGTTTTGCGTCCATGGCAGAACGCTAGCTCTACGACAACACAACCACCGTGGTGCCGATCTCGGCCCAGTTGTAGAGGGCCTCGGCATTGTGGTCGGCCTGACGGACACATCCTGCTGACCGGTAGCCGCCGAGTTCATCCTCGGTCTGAAGCGGCGAGCCGTCGGGAAAGCGGGGAATGGCGTGGAATCCAATGGCCAGGTTCTGGCCGTGGGCGAAGCGAACCATGTGTTCCATCGTGATGCCATCGTGACCGGCCCAGGCCAAGGGCGACTTGGAGAAGACCCGGTACGTGCCGGGGTTCGGGACCCCCCGTCGTCCTGACACCGCGTAGCTTTCGACCACCCGATCGGTGGCGTCGACCCACCACACCCGTTGCTCAGAGTTGGAGTAGACGACGCGCCGGCCACTACCCGAATTGGGCGGGAGGGCGGGAAAGGTCCGGGGTGCCTCCGGTGGGGCGGTCCCGGTCGCGGCCACGTACTCGTCGGATTCGGAGAAGCCGAGCAACATGTCGACCCGACTCAGCCCTGCTGCTAGTCGGCCACGCCAATGAGCTGCACCGTCGGGATCGGGGGCTCGGTCCAGCACGTTCTGGTAGAGCAACTCGACGAACGCATCATCGTCGACATCGCCGTAGGTGTTGGTCCACTCCGGCGAGAGCATGAAGGCCTCGGCAACGGTGGCCAGCGGCGTACCGGTCAGGTACAGACCGAGCCAGTGTTCGAAGCCGTCGGCGTCCGGGGTCCGATCGAACACTGCGCCGTAGAGCCGGACGATGGAATCCCGGATGCCATCGGGGACGGCGGCCGGTAGCTCACTAAGCGGCACGCCCTGACGATCGTCGGCGCCCGCTGGACTGCCAACGCCGACAGTTGCGATCACCGTGAGGAAAGCGAAAAGAAGGGCAGCGACCGACCTCCCTGGCAACACGGCACGGGGTCGAGATTTGTGAAGAGGACGAAGCGGCATCGCCCCAATTCTTGCACTGATCCCGCTTTGTCAGGTGTCACCGATGATGATCAGCCGGCGCTCTACCATCGAGCCCCGTGGGCAGGACACTCTCTTCGGTAATGGCGCGACTCAGGCGCTCTCTCTTGGTTGTTGCGACCTTCTTGGCCGTCGCGCTCCCTCTAAGCACCACTCCCGCCACTGCGCAATCAACCGACTCGGCCAATGCATCGTGGCTCCGCGTCGTGTACGTCGACACCCTGGGTCGACCGGCCGACGATGCCGGTCTCGACTTCTGGGTCAGCCGGTTGGCCGGCGGAGGAGCCAGAACCAGGGAAGACGTCGTTCGGGGTTTCGTCTACAGCCCGGAAGGGTCGGGCGTCGAGGTTGCTCGGGCCTACAACGACCTCCTCAATCGCCAACCAGAGTCGGGAGGGGCTGCCTTTTGGACCGACTACCTCCAGAACAACCCGGTCATCATCCTTCGGGCCAACCTGATCGCCAGCGACGAGTACCTCGACGCCAGCGGGTCAACTGATGCCTGGCTCGGTGACATCTACTTGGAAATCCTCGGCCGTTCAATCGACAGCAGTGGTGCCCGGTACTGGGCCGAGCAACTGACCAACGGTCGCCCTCGCTGGAACGTTGTGCTGTCTCTCTACCTCAGCGATGAAGCGTTGGGTAAGCGAGCCGACGACTACGCAACAGAAATCCTCCAACGGGTCATGACACCATCCGAGCGGGCGGCCGCCATCAGCCTTATGCGGGCCGAGGACGAGCGGGCACTGCGAGCCCAACTGCTGGCATCGGACGAAGCCTTCGAACCCTTCCTGGAAGCTGTTGGCCTGCTGCTCCAGCCCGGGCTCGAGAACTGATGAGTGGCATCTCCAGCCTTGCTGCCGTCGGGCTAGCCGCTGTCCTGCTGTGGGCGGCCGGTGCCAAGTTGCTGCGACCAACCGAAACCGCGGCCGACTTTCGCCAGCTCGGCCTACCGGCCCCGATGCTTCTGGCCCGACTCGTTCCCCTGGTCGAGATCGCTACGGCGCTGCTTCTGCTCATGGCCCCCGGCTGGGGCGGCGTTGTGGGCTTTGCCCTCTTGGCCGGTTTCACCGCCCTTCTTCTCGCCGTCGTTCGATCTGGTCGAGTGGTCTCCTGCGGCTGCTTCGGCTCGTCGTCGACTGAACCGGTGTCGATGGTCGAAGTGGCTCGCAACGGTTTGTTGTTGCTGGCGGCGGCCGTTGCCGCCACATCCACTGGCTTGGTTCGCCCCGCTCTGCCCGACCTTGTCGTAGTCAGCACCACCGCCATCGTTGGTCTGCTGCTTCTTCAGTTGTTGGCACTTTCTCGAGTGGCCGGTGGCTTGTTCGGCGCTGAGCTGGCTGGCGAGCTCGGGGTCGACGAATGACCGGTGGCGTTTGGATCGCCTCCTACGTGTTGCTGTGGGTGGCCGTGGTGGTGCTCGGCCTTTCGGTGGCGGTTTTGCTCCGCCAGATCGGGGTCCTTCACACCAGGGTCGCTCCGATGGGCGTGCATTTTGCCGGCGAAGGCCCTGACAAGGACCTCCCCGCTCCCGACGCCGGAGCCTTCGACTACGGAACCAACGATCTCACCCTGATGGCCTTCACCTCGCCAACCTGCGAGCTGTGTGAACAACTGGTTCCCGGCCTCCGGCGAATCGAATCTTCCTATGACGAAGTGGCGCTCCGCACCGTTTCGTCCGAAGCCGACTCGCAGGTGTTCGCTCGGTTCAAGGTTCGGTCCACCCCCTACCTCGTCGCTATCGATCGGGAGGGAATCGTTCGATCACGAGGGGTGGCCAACACCCTCGACCAGGCCGAGGAAATGCTGGCCGAGGCCCTTCAGTCCCCTGGAACTTCATCGTCATGACAGTAGGAACCACATGCCAGTAGGAAGCACATGACCACCGACGCTGCCGTTGAACGGCTCAGCCGCTGGACTGCGGCCCGAACCACTCGCCGGTCCTTTCTGAATCGCCTGGGACAGCTGGCGGTGCTGGTCGCTGCCGGGCCGACCATTGCCGGTTTTCTGCTCCGTCGAGCCGAAGCCAGGGTGTGCGGACAGTCGGGCGTCACCCCCAAGTGCAACACCTTTGATTGCAACGGAATCGACGACGTCTGGGGTTGGTGCTGGTACGCCAGCGACGGCTGCTGCCGCAACGACGGCCTCAAGAAGATCTGCGATTGTTGCACCGTCAATTACCCCAACGTCCACGGCTATTGCCCCAGTGGCACCAACGTTCGGTGCATCGTGGAAAGCTGCGGCACCGATCCCCGGCTTCTTCATGTCACCCTCACCCCTGTCACCTGGGAGTTGGGTGGCTACACCAAAGCCGCCATCGCTAGTGGTCGGCTCTCAGCAAGCCAGCTTTCGGGCAACCAGACAAGCACCAATGGCTTCGGTCGCTCGACCCGGGCCGTCATTGCCCCCGATGGCGACGCTGGAGCGCAGCTCATCGCTGCCCCGCTGGCCGGCACCCTTGGTGCACCTCTCATCACCTCGGCCTACAGCGGACCGAACACGGCCGATATCTCACTACTCGTCGAGCTTGGTGTGTCCAAGGTGTTGGGCGTTGGTCGTCTTGATGCCGCCGCGCTCACCGCAGCCTTTGCGTCGTCGGGCATCGACTACCAGGTCGTGGCCGACGACACCGACCACACCGCGCTGTCCGTTGCGGTGGCGGCAGCTATCGGTGCGGTTAACGACATCAACCGCACGGTCACCATCACCACCAGCGGCCTCTCGGCCGCTGCAGGCCCGTTGGCCGCTGCCTTCGCCGCGGTCAACGGATTCCCTGTAGCCCTCGGATCGGCAGCAACTGCCGCCATCGGTCTACCGACCGTCTACATCGGCCCGGAACCGACCGACGCCGGCGTGCCATCGGAGCGAACAAGCGCCACCACCTTGCAGGCACTCAGCATCGAACTGGCCGATATGGCGCTGACCGCTCCCCTGGCCGACACCAGCCGGCTGACACTCGCCCCCGAAGGCTCCGGCGACCTCATCGACCTGGTCAACCTCGGCACCCCGATTCTGCTCCATCCGCCCGGTCTGCTTGGCCCCTTGGAGCAGTGGATCCAAGATCACAGTCTCCGCTACGGCTACGTCGAAGAAGTCTTCTTCACTCGGGGCCCGGGCGAGCTCACAACCGAGCAGTACTGGCATCTCCAGTCGGCGGTCAACGGTTTCCGGGTCGACCAACTGACGGGTAGGCCCGGCGAAGGCCTTCCGGTCTACCGCCAGCCGCTGGCCGAGCGTCCGATTGGTATGGCCCGCACCGACGGAGCACTACCCGTCGGCACGGTCGATCCTCCGAGCTACTGGACCGATCTGGGCCAGACACTGCGGTGACGTTCGAACTCACGTTGGTGCTGGGCATTGCCTGTCTGGCCGCCCTCCACACGCTGTGGTCCCCTTGAGGTCTCTCGGTCGCTGAGACCGTGGTGCCCTCGGTCCGAGGGCGACAGCGAGCAAAGGTAATTGCTGCCCTGGCTGCAACCGCTGTGGCAAGTGGTGGTCTCGTCGGCTTTGCCGCTGGAATCCTGGTGATGCCAATAGCTCCATCTGACCCGGCAGCAACGGTGGTTGGACTGCTGGCGGCGGCCGCCGCAGCCGATGCCGTCTGGCTGTGGACTGGGCGTCTTCGGCCGATCTCCATCAATCGCCAAGTGCCGCGTGAGTGGGGCCGGTTGTTGTCGGCTCCGGTCACCGCCGCCCTCTATGGCGCCCGACTTGGCGCTGGCCCGTTCACCATGCTTTCGACGTGGTTGTGGTGGGCCGGCACGGTGGCCAGTGCCGTTGTTGGCGTTTGGGTGGCGGTTCTCTTCGGCGTCATCTTTGCCGGTTCCCGAGTGCTCACTACCGTCGGGTCGTCGCTCTGGGCCGAGGGTTCGGCCCATCAGCAGCGATTCTCCCGCCTCCGGTCGATGGAACGATCGGGGCGGTCGGCCATTGCGGTGGCGGTCGTCGGCGGCCTGCTCCTTGGCGCCTGCAGCCCTGACCGACCAACCCTGTCGGGTGTCAGCACGTCGGCAATAGAGCCCGAAACCGCCAACATGACCGTTGAAACCGAGAGGACGGTCGTCGTGACCGAACCAGAAGCCACCCGCATCACCCCAGCGCCAACACCAGCCGAAGACGCTGCACCCGAAAACTCTCTACCCGAGGCACCGGAGGAAGCAGCCCCCACTCCGGACACCGACGCTTCGCTGGCCAGCGCACTCATCGAGGCCGTTCCCGGTTTCGAACTGCTCGAAGATCCCATCGCCAACCGCTCGCTCGACATCGACGCGGCGGCCAACATCCAACCGGACCCCAGTGAGGAACGGCCGCTTCTGGAAACCCGAGGTTTTAGCCAGGGATGGACCAGAGCCTTCCGCAACGACGCACGGGATGTTGTCGTTGCCACCGTCTACGAGTTCCGAGACGAGACCGAGGCCGCCTTCTATTTGGAGGACGGGCTCATCACCATCGGCGGCTATGGGGGCGAGTTCTTCGACCTCCCCGACATGGAGGGGGCCCGGGGTTTCCGGCAGGATGAAGGAACGGCCGACGAGCCGCTGACCAGCGTTGGTGTCACCTTCGTCCAGGGCTCTAAGTGGTTCCTGCTGTACATGGTCGGAGCAGCAGAGACCCTGGACCCTGAGATCGTGATCGAGGCCGCTCGGCAGCAGGCAGCCCGCGCCAACTGATGACATCATCCTGCCGGCGAGATGGCAGGATGATTCCATGACCGATCGCACCTGGGGCTTTCGTACCCGCGCCCTTCACGCCGGCGGCCAGCCCGACTCCGCCACCGGCGCCCGGGCCGTCCCCATCTACCAATCCACCAGCTTCGTGTTCGAAGACACCGCCGATGCGGCGGACCTCTTCGCCCTCCAAAAGTACGGCACGATCTACACCCGCCTCTCCAACCCCACCACCTCGGCGTTCGAGGAACGAATCGCCAGCCTGGAGGGGGCCATCGGCGCCGTCGCCACCTCCAGCGGCCAGGCCGCCGAGTTCCTCGCTCTGACCACCCTCGCAGGATCGGGTGACCACATCGTGTCAGCGGGCGGCATCTATGGCGGCAGCTACACCCTTCTGGGCACCACGCTGGCCCGTCTTGGCGTCGAGACCACGTTTGTCGACAACACCGACGTCTCGGCCTTCGAAGCGGCGATCAAGCCCAACACCAAGGCCCTCTATACCGAGATCATCGGCAACCCGACCGGCGCCATTGCCGACGTCGAAGCCCTGGCCGAGGTGGCTCACGCCAGCGATCTACCGCTGATCGTCGACGCCACCTTCGCCACTCCCTATCTCTGCCGCCCCATGGAGTTCGGCGCCGACATCGTGCTGCACAGCGCCACCAAGTTCATCGGAGGTCACGGCACCAGCATTGGGGGCGTGGTCGCCGAAGCGGGAACGTTCGACTGGTCGTCGGGTCGCTTTCCCCGCTTCACCGAACCTGTGCCCACCTACAACGGACTCGAGTGGCACGGAAACTTCGGCGAGTACGCGTACTGCACCTCGCTACGGGCCGAGCAGCTTCGCGACGTTGGCGCCGCCATGTCGCCGTTCAATGCCTTCATGCTCCTCCAGGGGCTCGAGACGCTGCCGCAACGAATGGAGGCCCATGTCGCCAACGCCCAGGCGGTCGCCACCTGGCTCGAGGCCGACTCCCGGGTGTCGTGGGTCAACCACGCCGACCTTCCCAACTCTCCCTTTCATCAGCTGGCCGCCAAGTATCTGCCGAACGGGGCGGGTGCCATCTTCACCTTCGGGGTCGCTGGTGGTCGGAGCGCCGGCCAGACGTTCATCGAGAATCTCCAATTGGTGAGCCACCTTGCCAACGTGGGCGATGCCCGCACTCTCGTGATCCATCCGGCGTCGACCACTCACCAACAGATGAGTGACGAGCAGCTCGAAACGGCCGGAGTGAGCGCTGACATGGTTCGTCTGTCAGTCGGTCTGGAAGATCTCGACGACATACTCTGGGATATCGATCAGGCGCTGGCCGCAGCGCAGAAGGACAGTTAGAGATGCCAACGTTCTCACCACCATCGGCTACCGCCAGAAAACGGATCCTCGATCAGGCTTCGACCATTGCGATCGTCGGCGCATCGTCCAACCCGGCCCGCTCATCCAACTTCGTCACCACCTATCTGGCCTCATCCGGTTGCGATTACGAGCTCTACCCGGTCAATCCCCGCGAGACCGAGATCAACGGCCTCCGTGCGTACGACTCGCTGGCCGATCTTCCCGTGGTGCCCGACATCGTCGATGTCTTTCGTCGGC
>CALHBU010000077.1 GCA_937930655.1 uncultured Acidimicrobiales bacterium
CCAGCCCCGAGGAGGGCCCGGGCCGCAACGAACTCCCAGATCTCCGATGACAAACCGAACCAGATCAAGCCAACGGCCGAGACGATGACCCCTGACCGGAGGAGCAGCGATGCATACCCTCGGTCGGCATACCGAGATAGCCAAAGCTGGGTCACGAGAGCGGCCAGGAAGGCCGACCCTGCTATCCAACCCAGGCTTGTCGTTGTGAGATCGAACTCTTCCTCGAGAACGGCGAGAAGAGCGAAAACAGAGCTGACGCCAGCCATGGCAACTGCGGCGACAACATACAGACCCTTCACGACCAGGGAGCCTAAGGCACTCGGTTGCGCGGACGACAACGGGCTAAGTTCTCGCCATGTCTGATGTACACGATCTGAGCGGCCGAATCGCTGTCGTAACCGGGGCCACCCGAGGTATCGGCGAGGAAAGCGCGCTTGCCCTTGACCGGGCCGGAGCACGAGTGGTGCTCACCGGTCGCACCTCTGAGGATCTGGAGCGGGTTGCCACCCAACTCTCCAACGACCCGGTGATCATTCAGGCCGACCTGGCCCCAGCCGGAGCGGGAACGAAGCTGGCCGAACAAGTCTTGGCCCAGGTGGACGGTGTCGACATCCTGGTGAACAACGCTGGTATCCCCATGCGCCGAACCCCCGAGGCGCTCACCGAGGAAGACGTCGATCTGGTCTTCTCCCTCAATGTTCGATCCCTTCTCATGCTCAGCATCGGGCTCGGCGCCTCGATGAAGAGCAGGGGCGGCGGAGCCATCGTCAACATCTCATCGGTTGCCGGTCTGAGCGGCCCCATTGGACGAGTGGCCTACGCCGGCACCAAGGGGGCCGTCGACGCCATGACTCGAGCCCTCGCCGCCGACTGGGGACCCGACGGCATTCGGGTCAACAGCATCTGCCCGGGTCTCATCGCCACCGCTATCTGGGAAGAGGCCCGAACCACCGTGCCCGGCCTCACCGAAGAGTTGGAGCAGGGCATTGCCTTGAAACGATGGGGATTCGGCGACGACATCGCCGACGTGGTTGTCTTCCTCGCTTCCGATGCCAGCCGGTACGTCACCGGCGAGTCCATCGCCGTCGACGGTGGTATGACGAGGGTTGGCACTTCGACCGTCAAACTGCCCGAGCTGGAGGACTGATATGGCCGACTTTGATGATGTGAAACGACTCGCTGGTTCCGAACAGGGGCTGTGCGTTGCGGCGGTGACCAGAGCCGACGGTTCGGTCCATGCGTCGGTGGTTAATGCCGGGCCAATTGCCCACCCTGTCTCGGGAGACCAGACGGTGGCTTTCGTGGTTCAGTCATCGGCCCTCAAACTCAAGCGAGTGTCGTCCGTCGGCCGAGGCTCGCTGACGTTCCGGCGTGGTTGGCGCTGGGTCGGTGTCGAGGGAGCAGCCGACATCGTGGGCCCAGACAATCCGGCTGACGGCGTCGACCTCCCAACCCTGTTGCGCGACGTGTTCAAGGCAGCAGGGGGCACCCACGACGACTGGGACGAATTCGATCGAGTCATGGCCGCCGAGAACAGAGCTGCGGTGTTCGTGTCGCCCGACCGAATCATCGGCAACCCGTAAGCCTCCGTCGCCGAACGAGCGAACGAGATGGACCCAACCTTCGAGTTCGATGCCGAGTTGTGGCTGCATTCCGGTGGGCGTTGGATCTTCATCACCGTGCCCGAGGACGAATCGGATGAAATCCTCGACCTTGTGCCCAGTACCGGGGGCTTCGGATCGGTTCGGGTCGAGGTCCGCATCGGTACGAGCGTCTGGCGCACCTCGGTGTTCCCGAGCAAAGAGCTGGGCTGCTTCGTTCTGCCCATCAAGAAGCCGGTACGAAAAGCTGAGGGGATAGATGAAGGAGACACCATCCAGGTGTCTCTGACCGTGCTACTCGACTAGACCCTGCTGATCGACTGCGAAGGCCGGGGGATCAAAGGCGGTCACCGCCGGCAGTGGCCCCTCGAACTTCTCTACCTCGACCAGACAGGTATGGGCGGTCGGACCCTGGGCTAGCTTCGACGTGCCTTTGTCTCTGGTCAGCACGTTCGGGTTGCCGTGTTTGCACAGCCCGGTTTCGTCGGGGTCGTACCAGGCACCGGTCGCGAGCTGAATCACCGACGGCATCAGGGCATCGCTGAGCTGAACACCGGCAAGGCACGCGCCGCGATCGTTGAAGATCCGCACGACATCGCCGTCGGCGATTCCTCTGGCCGCAGCTGTGTCGGGATGGAGCCGAACAGGCTCTCGTCCTTGGATCTTGGTGGCCCTGCTCACCTCGGCATGGTCGTACTGACTATGCAGACGAGTGGTTGGCTGATTCGAAACCAGGTGGAGTGGATGACGCTCGGCGGCAACCGACCCCAAGCGTTCGTAGGGTTCCATCCACATCGGGTGAGGCGGACAATCGTCGTAGCCATAGCTCTCGATCACCTTGGAGAACAGCTCGATCTTGCCGCTCGGTGTGGGCAGAGGATTGGCTACCGGATCTTCGCGGAACGCCTGAAGGAAGACGTTGTTGGACATCCCCATCTCGGTCATGTCGGCGTGTTCGAGGTAGCCGTTCGCCACGAACTCGTCGTAGGGCTTGGCGTAGGCGTTTGCTTCTCTAAAGCCCTCGTAGAGATGCTCCACCCATTCATCGGCCGAGCGGCCCTCGGTGTAGACCTCTCCCAGATCGACCCTGGCCGCTAGTGCACTGAAGATGTCGTAGTCGTCCCAAGCTTCGCCTTGCCGAGGAATGGCTTGCTGCATGGCAACCAACAGCGTGTCGCCTCCGCCCAGGTCGTTTCTCTCCAGGGGTGTCGTGGCCGGCAAAACGATGTCGGCTCGCTTGGCCATCGGCGTCCAAAAAGGTTCGTTGACGATGATGGTCTCGGGTCGCTGCCACGCTTGGTTGAGCCGGTTGAGGTCCTGGTGGTGATGGAAGACGTTTCCACCTACCCAATAGATCAGCTTGGTGTCGGGGAAGACCCCTTGCTCACCTTGGAAGTCGAACGGTTGGCCGGGGTTCTCCAACAGCTCGGTAACCCGGGACACCGAGATGCTGGTCATACCGGTGGCCTGTGGCGGCACCGGCAGCCCGGGGACTCGCTTGCGTACCTGACCGGCACCGACGTTGCCCTGGGATCCCCAGGGGAAGGCCACCCCGCCTCCCGGCAAACCGATCTGGCCCAGCACGGCGGCCAGAGCGATGGCCATCCAATACGACTGCTCGCCGTGGTCGTTGCGCTGCACCGACAGGCTCAGGTTGATGGTGGTGCGTTTGGTCGCCATCTCTCGGGCCAGCGCCATGATGCCGGCCGCTGGCACTCCCGTGATGTCAGAGGCCCACGCCGCCGTCTTTGGCACGCCATCGCTCGTGCCGAGGAGGTAGGCCTGAAACTGCGGCCATCCGCTGGTGTGGCTCTCGAGAAAGTCGAGTGCAGCCCTACCTTCGTCGAGGAGGGTGTGGGCCAATGCGGCCATCAACGCAACATCGGTGCCGGGCCTGATCGGTTGCCAACGAGCGCCAGCGGCAGTTTCGTCATCGCTGATGGGCCCGATGTTGAGGAACTGAACGCCATCGGCGGCCGCCCGCTCGACCCAGCTCCTGGTGTGGTGAGGGCCTTGGCCCCCGTAGGTGACCTGGGTGTTGTTGAGGCGCAGGCTGCCAAAGCTCACGAACAAGTCGGTTTCGGCTGCCACCACTCGCCATGAGGTCTGCTGGGCGATGCATGCGTGGTACCCGTGCCCGAGCACATAGGGCACGATCGTCTCGGCCGCCGATGCTGAATAGGTGCCAACGACGTCGGTGTAGCCGCCGAACTGACGAAGGAACCGAAAGAGGTGGCTAGCCGCGGTGTGGAAACGTCCAGCCGATCCCCATCCGTAGGACCCTGCAAAGATCGACTCGCAACCGTGGTCGGCTCGGACCCGGACCAGTTCATCGGCCACCAAAGCAATAGCTCTGTCCCAGCTGACCTCGACAAAGGGGTCGGTGCCTCGCAACTCGGTCGCCGACCCCGGTCCACCCTCCAGCCATGAACGCCTAACCGCTGGCTTGGCCACCCGACATTCGGTCGCCGCTTTGAGTCCGTCGCCGATGGCGGAGCGCTCGGGGTCGGCCGGATGTTGCGCCACATCGGTGATGCGCTCGCCGTCCGAGGTCAGGACGAAGGGGCCCCAGTGGGTCAACGTATGGGATTCAGTCACCCGGTCCACAGTAGGGTTCGACACACCATCCGTGACAGACAAGGAGAACACCGTGGCCATCAAACCGGTAGCGGAGATGATCGCAGAGGCCCGCAAGCGCATCGATAATCACTCGCCCGAGGAGGCGAAGAAGCGCGTCGACGAGCAGGGAGCCCTCCTGGTGGATGTGAGAGACATTCGGGAACTGGAGCGCGATGGCGTCATCCCCGGAGCCCTTCACGCCCCCCGAGGCATGCTGGAGTTCTGGATCGACCCCGAGTCGCCGTACTTCAAGGAGGTCTTCACCGAAGACCGAGAATTTGTCCTCTATTGAGCGGGCGGAGGGCGGACAAGTTTGTCCGCAGCGACCCTGAAGGACATGGGCCTCGAGAAGGTCTCGCACATCGAGTCGGGCTTCAACGGCTGGAAGGACGCCGGTTTGCCGGTGGTCGACCACGCCACCTGGAAGGCTGACAACAAGGGATGAGCAACGACAGTGGCGGCCGGTTGGCCGGGAAGGTGGCGCTGATCACCGGTGGCGGCTCGGGCATCGGCCAGATGTCGGCTCAGTTCTTTGCCACCCAAGGAGCGGCCGCGGTCATTGCCGTGGATCGTGATGAGGCCGGCCTCGAGGCCACCGCAAGTCTGGTCACCGAGGCCGGAGCCGAGACTATGTCGGTCACCGCTGATGTAACCAACACAGAACTCCCGACCGCAACGGTTGGCGAGGTCATCGAGCGTTTCGGTCGTCTCGACGTTGTGATGACGGCCGCCGGTTTATCGGTTGGCCAGACCGTCTTGAAGACCAGCCCCGACGACTGGGACATGGTGTTCGCCGTCAATGTGAAGGGCACCTTTCTCTGGATGCAGGCCGGTATTCCCCCCATGCTGGAGCAAGGTGCTGGCTCGGTGATCACCGTTGCCAGTCAGTTGGCAATCAACGGTGGGCGCGGCAATGCGGCGTACATCGCGTCGAAAGGGGCCAT
>CALHBU010000078.1 GCA_937930655.1 uncultured Acidimicrobiales bacterium
AATGTTCCTTCATTCGTGCTGCATCTCGACGCGGCGGTAGAGGTATCGGGGCTTGGAACGGTCAACGTCGACATTGCCTGGGGCGGCATGTTCTTCGTCATTGCCGATGCCGATCAGCTTGGCGTTGATCTGTCGGCCAACAACGGGGCCGAGATCGCGCGGGTGAGCGAGAGCATCCGGGTGGCCACCGTCGAACAGCTACCGGTGGCCCATCCATTGGAACCAAGCCTGACCGGCCCCAGCATCTCCCAGCTTTCCGGAAGTCCGTCAGTGGCCGGAGCCCACCGTCGAAACGCTGTCACCTTGTCAACCGGTGAGCTCGACTGGGATCGGCCCGACACCTGGACGGGAGCGCTCGACCGATGCCCGTGCGGTACGGGGACCTCGGCGGCAATGGCGGTGCGCCACGCCAGAGGTCAGCTGGCGGTAGGCGAGGACTTCGTGCACGAAGGACCGTTGGGAACAACATTCACCGGGCGCATTATCGAGACCACCGATGTGGCTGGCTATCCGGCTGTTGTTCCAGAGATCTCGGGCCAGGGCTGGATCACCGGAGTTGGACAGTACGTTCTCGACACCACCGACCCTTTTCCTGCTGGCTACACCATCGGCGATATTTGGGCCTGACGGCTGTCTCGCTCATCTGTCTCGCTCATCGT
Organism: uncultured Acidimicrobiales bacterium; assembly: GCA_937930655.1. Taxonomy (GTDB): domain Bacteria; phylum Actinomycetota; class Acidimicrobiia; order Acidimicrobiales; family SZUA-35; genus JAHECQ01. The sequence continues at coordinate 660 of CALHBU010000078.1, forward strand.
CTTGTCGACTGTAAGGATGAACTCATGGCCATAGAGGTTCGCCCGATGTCGGTTCACACTGGCGCCGAGATACACGGCGTCGACTTGACGCGCCCTCTGGCTGCCGACGAGGTCGATGACATCTGGGCCGCGCTTCTCGAGTGGAAGGTGGTGTTCTTCCGAAACCAGCCGCTCGATCATGGCCAGCACGTCGCATTGGCCCGTCAGTTTGGTCAGCCAACACCCGGTCACGTGGTGTTCGGGGGCGATGAGGAGTTCCCCGAGATCTACTCCATCGCTAAACACCGAGTGGCCAACAGCGGCTCTGGTCGTCCGATGCTGCGGGCGTGGTCGGGCTGGCATACCGACATCACGGCCGCCCACAATCCACCCGGCCAGTCGATCCTTCGAGCCGATGTGGTGCCGCCCTATGGCGGCGATACACAGTGGACGAACCTGGCCGCCGCCTACCGGGCGCTGTCGCCCACCATGCGGTCGTTCATCGACGGACTCAGAGCCGAACACCGGTTCGCGGTGCTCCCGGGCAAGACATCTTCGGCCGATTACGAACAGCGGTTGGAGAACAACACGCTGGTCAGCGAGCATCCCCTGGTCAGGGTGCATCCCGAGACCAAGGAAGAGGTTCTCTATGTCAGTCCTTCGTTCGTGAAGTCTGTGGTTGGCCTCACCCCCCGGGAGAGTCAGAACCTGCTCGAGCTTCTCTGGGAACACGCTGTTCTCCCCGAATTCACCGTCCGGTTCCGTTGGGAGCCGGGAAGCATCGCGTTTTGGGACAACCGCTCCACCGCTCATTTGGCGCCACGTGACATCTTCGACACCGACTTCGATCGCCAGTTCTGGCGGGTCACATTGTTAGGTGATGTTCCGGTCGGGGTCGACGGCGTGTCGTCGACGGCAATCTCCGGTGAGCCGATCGTGGCGGCCTGATCCTCTCCAGATGTTGGCTGCCTCACGCCAGGTGACAGAGTGGGGCGATGACTCACAACGCCTTCAAGGAGAAACTGTCGTCGGGGACCACCACACTCGGTGCCTGGATGATGCTGCGGGAACCAATGGTGGCGGCCGCCGCCGCCAACCTGGACTACGACTACCTCTGCGTCGACATGCAACACGGGGTCCAGGACTACAGCGAAGTTGTCGCCCAGCTGTCAGCCGCAGCCCGAAGCAACGTGACACCCATCGCCAGAACCCATAGCAACGATGCCGGACTGGTTGGTCGGCTACTCGATGCCGGTGCGCTCGGGATCATTTTTCCGATGGTCAATACCAGGGCCGACGCTGAAGCGGCAGTCAAGGCCTGCCGCTATGCGCCGGCCGGAGCCCGCAGCATGGGCCCGATTGGCGCCATGACGCTGCATGGGTCCGACTATTTCGCCAAAGCCAATGACGAGGTGCTCTGCATCCCGATGATCGAGACAGCTGAAGCGGTTGGGAACCTCGACGACATCCTGTCGGTGGAGGGGGTCGACACGATCTACGTTGGACCATCCGATCTCTCCATCACGCTCGGCCTGGCCCCCGGAAACGACAACTCCGACCCGCTGTTCACCGATGCTTTGGCCACGATCCTGGACCGGTGCGTCCACCACAAGGTGGTGCCCGGTATCCACTGTGAGCCGGAACTCGCCGCCAAGCGCCACGAACAGGGTTTTCGCATGCTCACCGTTGGCTACGACTTCGGGCCGGTCATGGCTGCCCTCCGAAGTGACCTCGCACGTTCGAGAGAAGCCACCTTGTAGTTCCTCAAACCCTCCGACCTTTGGCCGACAAGTTGAGGAACATGAATACTTTCTTTCGTCATCATGATTGAAAGCTGACAGGAGCGGCAAGTATGGCTGACTACATGAAAAAGCTCCGAAAGGGAGGGAGCGACGTGCTATCCGCGGGCGAGGACTTCGTCGCGGCTGCCACGTGGACTCCTCCGGCCTATCGGCAGGGCTCGAAATCGGGTGAGTTAGAGGCTCGACGCCACACAACTGCGCGGGTAGCAGCCAACCCCGAGGCTCTGGCATCGAGGGTTACGCTGTTCAAGGGCTTTTTGGGCATCACGAACAAACGTGTTCTGTTCTTCGGGATCAGCCCAACGTTGGCCAAGCCCACCATCCTGAAAGCCGAGTTCACCCTGGACGAGGTCGACCGTTTCGAAGTCGACACTGCGTCGTATCTCGGCTTCGACACTGGAGCAGCAGGCGGGGCCTACGAGCTCATCTTCGTCGACGGTTCGAGCGTCGGGCTTCGTCTTGTCTCCAACAGCAACGAACAGGTCGTGCAAAGCCTGGCGCTCCAAAAGCCGGCGACTCAAAACTGAGCCTGGCGCCGCGCCGTCTAGCTCAGGTTTGTGTCGAGCCGGGTGGTGGCCAACAATCGTTGGACGCCGACCGCGAGGAGCCCAACATGAGTGCGACAGCCAGCAATGGTGATGGAGTTGTTCTGTACGAATCGAACGACGGGATTGCCACTATCACCATCAACCGCCCAGAGAAGATGAACGCTTTGAGCGAGCAGGTGGTGGCTGATCTTCGGGATGCGTTCAACCGTCTTGAAGAATCGGATGACCGGGTTGGCATCTTGACCAGTTCAGGCGACAAGGCGTTCTCGGTCGGAGCTGACCTGAGCGACCCTCCCGTCGACCCCGACCTGTGGGAGGGGGTGCCAAACGTCGGACGAGATCTTGACACTCCGGTGATTGCTGCGGTTGCCGGCTACGTCTGTGGTGGTGCCTATGTTCTGGTTCAGCATTGCGACTTGGCGGTAGCAGCCGAGAACGCCGACTTCTTCTACCCGGAGGCTCAGATTGGATTCTGTGGCGGGCTGATAGCCGGGGCTGCAGCTCGATTGCCGCAGAAGATCGCCTTTGAGTTCATGCTCACCGGCAAGCACTTCGATGCCCAGCGGGCCTACGAAGTCGGCATGGTGAACAAGGTTGTTCCCACCGGCCAGCAGGTGGCAGGAGCGATGGAGTACGCCGAGATTCTGCGAGACAGCTCGCCAATGGTCGTCGCCACCCTCAAGCGATTCGTGCGGGACACCGTCACTCCTCGTGGTCCGTCCGAGCAACAGGCGATCGCTCGGCGCGACCTTCTCGGTATTCGGCGCAGTGAAGATCAGAAAGAGGGGGCGTTGGCATTCCGCGAGAAGCGGAAGCCTGTCTTCAAGGGCCGCTGAACAGATTCTCCGTAGTCGTCCACCATCTGGTCGCCGGCACCAGCAGCTTGCTCCGTAGCTCGCTGAACCGGTGGGCGGCCTCCGGCCCTGGCCAATCGGCTGGAAGCAAGGGTGCCGGCAAGTCGGGGTCGACGAAGGGAAACTGGCGCCAGCGATGGACCAGTCGAGCTAACTCGACCAGCGCGACCTCTGGAGAGACGGCTCGGGTTGTCAGGTCGGCGGTGTCTCGGAGGAAGTGTTCGTAGAGAACTCGGAGCGATGGCAGCTCCCATGCCTCGTTGGCCAGGTTGGCGCCATCGCCGAGTTGACCCAATCGGGCCACGAACGACGTCGCCTCGACGTCAAGGTCAGCCAGTACCTTCACCGCCGCCGACTCTCTGTCGGTCCAAGGGGAAATCCACGATCCCTGGCCAAGTGAGCCAAAGCCAGCCCATCGCAGGCCGCTGTTCATGCGGTAGCGGGCTTGGCGGTCGGTCTCGGGCACGCTGGCGAGTAGGAGAATCCACTGGCCATCCCAGGTGCGGGGGTTCTGGCCAAAGCCGTAGATTCTGTCGGCACCAACGTTCAGCAGGTTGGTCGTGGGAGGCGTGAGGGTCCATCGGGTCTGTCGGCCGTGGCGGCTGCGTTCCAGCCAACCTCGCTCGTGCATGCGCGCTACGGCTTGTCTGGCCGTTTTTTCCCGTGTGCCGAGGAGGGCCAGTGCTTCGACCAGGGTCTGGGTCCAGGCCTGGCCCCCGGTTGGGAGAACAAACTCGCCGAGAACGGTGGTCAGCAGGCCCCTGGTGCTTTCGACCCCGGGTTCGCCACCGGCACCGAGCGCGCCGGCGAGGGCCGAAGCTTCAGCCAGCTGATCGTGGTCGGGTGAGTCCTGAGAAGCGATACGAGAATCCTACGACTCCACGATGTTCTACACAATCTTGACGTTTCACCATTGATGAATAGAATGATGCCATGACCTCTTCAGGAGCAGCCGACTTAGGAGTGGCAGATGTCCTGGACTTCGCCACCAGCCCCGACCAGTACCGGCATTGGGGCCTGACGATCGACGGCGACGTAGCGACACTCTCCCTTGCCGTGGACCCGGTTGGTGGCCTCTCGCAGGACTACGAACTCAAGACCAACTCCTACGACCTGGCTGTGGACATCGAGCTCCACGATGCGGCCCAACGCCTCAGATTCGAACATCCCGAGGTCAAAGTGGTCGTTGTCACCGGTGGACTGGACAAGATCTTCTGCGCCGGCGCCAACATCCAGATGCTGGCTAGTGCGACCCATGAGCACAAAGTGAACTTCTGCAAGTTCACCAACGAGACCAGGAATGGCATCGAGGATTCCACCACTACTTCCAAGCAGATCTGGCTGGCAGCGGTCAACGGCACCGCCGCCGGCGGCGGGTACGAGTTGGCGCTGGCGTGCGACGAGATTCTGCTGGTCGACGACCGATCGTCGGCCATCTCGCTCCCGGAGATTCCACTGCTGGCGGTACTCCCCGGCACCGGCGGCCTCACTCGAGTCGTCGAGAAGCGGCATGTGAGGCGAGACCTGGCCGACGCTTTCGCCACCAGGTCGGAAGGGGTCCGAGGCCAGACTGCGCTGGACTGGGCGCTGGTAGATCATCTCGCACCGGCCAGTGGGTTTGACCAACTGGTGGCCGACCGGGCCAAGGTCCGGGCCGCCGAATCCGATCGGCCCAGTGACGCCGCCGGTGTCAGCCTGCCGCCGCTCGTTCGGGAGCTGGCTCAAGACACCCTTGAGTACCAACACGTCAAGGTCGCAATCGAACGCGACGCAGGCACCGCCCATCTCACCGTTTTGGGTCCGAGCGAACCGCAGCCAACCACGCCGGAGGGACTGTCGGCGGCTGGCGCCGACGCCTGGCTCGTGGCCGCTGCTCGGGAACTAGACGACGCCATCCTTCATCTCCGGTTCAACGAGACGTCTATTGGTACGTGGACGTTCAGAACCACCGGCAACCCGGAACTGGTGATGGCGGCCGAGGCTCTCTTTCACACCGCACCAAACCATTGGCTCGTACGGGAGACCCGGTTGCTATGGGGCCGCACCCTCAAGCGACTTGATGTCTCGGCCAGAACGTTGGTGACTCTTGTCGAACCGGGCTCATGCTTTGCTGGTCTCCTCTTCGAGTTGGTGCTCGCCGCAGACCGCAGCTTCATGCTTGACGGCACCTGGGAAGATGCCGAAGAGCCGCCTCCCGCCGCCACGGTGAGACTGACCGAAAGTACTCTGGGTCTCCTTCCCATGGCCAACGATCTGTCTCGGCTCCACACCCGATTCTGGGGTCGACCCGAGGCCTTTGAGGCCGCGAGCGGTCTCCTGGCCACCGATCTCGACGCCTCCGAAGCGCTCGAGGCCGAGCTTGTGACCTTCACTCCCGACGACCTGGACTGGGATGACGAGGTGCGACTGATGTTGGAAGAGCGAAATAGCTTCTCGCCTGACGCCCTGACCGGTATGGAAGCCAACTATCGCTTCGTCGGACCAGAGACAATGGAGACCAAGATCTTCTCCAGACTGTCAGCATGGCAGAACTGGATCTTTCAACGACCTAATGCCGTCGGCCCCGAGGGTGCGCTACAACGATTCGGTACCGGGGCCCGGCCGGACTTCGACCCCAGGAGAGTGTGATGAGCATCGTCGACATCGACGCAAAGATCCCCAACAACGTTGATCTGGCCGGAGACCGCCGGCTCCAGCGAGCGCTTGAGCAGTGGCAACCGAAGTTCATTCGTTGGTGGGAAGACCTCGGCCCATCGGCCTTTCAGCGTGCGCCCGTCTATCTGCGGACTGCTATCGACGTCGGCCAGCAGGGCTGGGCCAACTTCGATCACGTCGAGATGCCCGACTACCGGTGGGGCGTTTTTCTGGCCGATCGGGAGCCTGATCGCAAGATCGCGTTTGGCGACCACAAAGGTAAAGATGTCTGGCAAGAGGTGCCGGGGGAGTACCGGTCGGAACTTCGTCGGCTCATCGTGGTGCAGGGCGACACCGAGCCAGCATCTGTTGAACAACAGCGACACCTCAGCCTTACGGCACCATCGCTGTACGACATGCGTAACCTGTTCCAGGTCAATGTGGAAGAGGGCCGCCACCTTTGGGCCATGGTCTACCTACTCCACCGCTACTTCGGTCGGGACGGACGGGACGAGGCTGACGAGATGCTCGAGCGTCACTCCGGCGACGCCGACAACCCGCGAATCCTGGGGGCGTTCAACGAGGAGACACCAGATTGGTTGTCGTTCTTCATGTTCACCTACTTCACCGATCGGGACGGCAAATATCAGCTGGCATCGCTCCGCGAGTCGGCGTTCGACCCTCTGTCTCGTACCTGCGACTTCATGCTCAAGGAGGAGGCTCACCACATGTTCGTGGGGGCCACCGGTGTCGGTCGAGTCGTGCAGCGCACCATCGACCTGATGAAACAACACGACACCGACGACATTCATCCCTTCGGTGGGGTGAACCTGGATGTGCTCCAGAAGTACATCAACTTCCACTGGTCAGTGTCGCTCGACCTGTTTGGGGCCGAGACCTCCACCAACGCCGCCAACTACTTCGCGGCTGGCATCAAGGGCCGCTTCCAGGAAGAGCGGCGCGACGACGACCACCAGCTTCGTGACGCCTACCGAATGGTTCCCGAGGCCACCGATGCCGGAATCGGCGAGCGGGAAGTGACGCAGCTGGCGGCCCTGAACGAGACATTGCGGGACGACTACGGCGAGGACTGTCAAAAAGGCGTCGACCGGTGGAACCGGACGTTGGCTGAGGCCGGCGCCGACACGGTGTTCCGGCTTCCCCATGTTGGTTTCAACCGCCAGGTTGGCACCTTCCGTGGTCGCCATGTGAGCCCTGATGGCCGGATGGTCAGTGAGTCCGAGTGGGGGAGCAGCGTCGACCAGTGGCTGCCAACCGACGAGGATCGTGCCCACGTCGGTTCACTCATGACCGGGGTCACCGAGCCGGGAAAGATGGCTGGATGGCTCGCCCCGCCGAGTCAGGGTGTGCATCAACAGCCCGTCGACTTCGATTACGTGCAGATCACATGAGCCATTACAACGTTGCCGACTGGCTGCTCGACCGCCATGTTGCCGACGGCAACGGTGGCTGGGTTGCTGTTCGTTGCGATGGGGAGGACACAACCTACGGCCAGCTCCAGAAGCAGGCCTGGCGGGTGCAACACACACTCGATGAACTGAGCCTGTCGTCTGGCGATCGGGTTGCGATGGTGGTCAATGACGAGCCAGCCTTCCCAGCCTGGTTCCTCGGTTGTCAGAGATCAGGGGTCATTCCGGCGGCCCTCTCGACCATGCTGAGAGGTGGCGAACTATCGGCCATCGTTGCCGATTCGGGTGCCCGACTCGTCGTTCTTTCCGAGCAGTACCGAGAATTGGCCACCATCCTCAGCACCGACTGCCCCTCGGTAGAGAACATCCTTGTGCTCGGCGCCTCAGCCGAGGGCACTAGGGCTTTGTCGTGGTCAGACTTCGACAACGGTGATGAGGCGCCGGTGGCCGACACAACGGCTGACTCTCCGGCGTTCTGGCTCTACAGCAGTGGCACGACCGGCACGCCGAAGGGCGTCATGCACCGTCACGGAAGCCCACAGGCAACGGTCGAGACGTATGCCTCCAAGGTTCTCGGAATTGACCAGAACGACCGTTTCCTCTCGATCGCCAAACTGTTCTTTGCCTATGGGCTCGGCAACTCGCTGACCTTTCCTTTTGCTGTCGGGGCGACGGCGATTCTTCATCCTCGACCTCCCACCCCAGCCGACATGGTGGAGCTGATTGCCGCTGAAGAGCCGTCGCTCTTCTTCGCTAGTCCGGGCTTTGTGGCTGCCATGCTCGATGCCGCGCCCTCTCCCGAGGCTCTGGCGTCTCTACGAGCCACGGTTACGGCCGGTGAGTCGCTGCCAGCAGCAGTGCAGACCAGATTCTCTCAGCTGACCGGAAAACCGGTGTTGGACGGCATCGGCTCGACTGAGCTGCTCCATATCTTCATTTCCAACACCGTTGAGAAGCAGGTTCCAGGGTCGAGTGGCATAGTGGTCGATGGGTACGAGGCCCAGCTTCGAGACGATAACGGTGGGGTGATCGCCGATGCTGATGTCCCCGGCTATCTACATGTCAAGGGTCCGACTGCGGCTACCGGCTACTGGCAAAAAGAAGCCGAGACCGAGGCCGCCTTCGGTGATGGTTGGGTCAAGACCGGCGATGTCTACACCCGCTCGTCTGATGACTGCTGGACGTTCCTCGGCCGGAACAACGACATGATCAAGGCCGGTGGCATCTGGGTGTCTCCGGCCGAGGTCGAGAGCGTCCTTATCGACCACCCAGATGTTCTGGAGGCTGCAGTTGTTGGCAGCCGGGACTCCGATGGCTTGGAGGCTGCAGTGGCCTACGTTGTTCCGACGACGGGCACGACGCCCGATCCAGTCGCCCTCGAGCAGCACTGTAGAGACAACATGGCGGCCTTCAAGCGGCCCCGCACGATCCATGTGGTTGCCGATCTCCCTAAGACGGCGACCGGCAAGATCAAGCGTTTCGAGCTTCGCTCCACCAGCTGAAGTCACCTCGGGCCTCGATGCGTGGGCCGTCCGGCCCAACCGATGGGTGTCATCGCCTAACAAGCACCCTGCTGTGGGTGGCGATACCTAGTTCATGAGTGAGTTTCGAGTTAAGCCCGGAGTGAGTTGGAAGCCGCCGCGTCATCGTCTCCTTGGCGTGACCTGGGCAGCAGCCGCAGCCCTGTTGGCGACGACGTTGGCACCGAGTGAGTCACTGGAGGATGCGTCGCAGCCGGAGCCAGTGCTGCAACTTCTCAACTCCACGTGGGACGATGCTGAGCCGCTGAAGATCGACGCCATCATGGTCGAGAACTCGGTCACGGACCCGGAAATTGCTGACGCCGAGGTTGAGCTGGTTCTTGACGATGCAACGTCGGAACTGAACGAAGCAACGAACGTCCTCGACGACACCGTGGTTGACGTGGTTGCCGGTACGGCAAATGTACAGGCGCCAACGGCCGAGGAAGAGACGCTGATCGCCAGCCTTGACGAGGCCGAAACCGTTCTGTCGGCAGCCGAAGAGGTCTTCGCCGATCCGGGGGCGGCCTCAGACGCCGAGGTTACTCAGATCACCGAGGACCTTGTCCAAGCGTTGGAAGACACCGATGAGGCTCTCGATGCGGCAATAGCTGAGGCCTCGCCGGAGGAACTGATCGAACTCGAGCAAGCAGGAGAAGCGCTGGACACCGCCGTCGCTGCCGTGACCGAGGCCAGTACGGTCGACGCTGGTCTGGTTACCGATCTCGGTGGTTGGGTCCCGAATCTTCGCTATGCCATTGATCGCCGCGGCCCTCGGCGCCAGCTGAGTGGTGAAGGCATCGATATTGCCATCATCGACTCGGGTATCACCCCTGTTCCCGGACTCGACGGCACCGACAAGATCATCAATGGCCCCGATCTCTCAGCCGACAGCGGCAACCCCAACGTGGCGACGCTTGACCTTTACGGTCACGGGACCCACATGGCTGGCATCATCGCCGGCAACGACGGGGGAGACCCTCAGCCCGGCGTGCCCCACTTCACTGGCATCGCCCCCGATGCTCGACTGATCAACGTGAAGGTTGCAGAT
>CALHBU010000079.1 GCA_937930655.1 uncultured Acidimicrobiales bacterium
CCGATCGTCATGCTCAACCTCATCCGCTACCAGGACACCGCGCTCAAGGGCCACACGTGCGACGGTATGTCCGGCCAAGAGGCGTACACCGAGTACGTCCGGCGCCTAAACGCCATGAACAGCCACGACTTCCCCGGAAACCTCATCTGGGACGGTGAGGCGCAAGCCACCATCATCGGACCAACTGATGAGGACTGGGACCGGGTGCTGCTCATCGCCTATCCCTCCGTCGATGACTTTCGTCGGATGGCCAACTCTGAGATTTACGCCACCGCCGCTCCGGCCCGGACTGCAGCCGTTCTCGACTCCCGGCTGGTTCTCATGCACCAGAAGTTCCCGCGGCCCTAGACAGGAATCCAATGCCACTCTCGCCCTACCGCGTCCTGGATCTCACCGACGATCGGGGCCAGTTCGCCGGGTTCCTCCTGGCTCAGCTTGGAGCCGACGTCATCTGTGTTGAACCGCCGGAAGGTCATCGGGCCCGACGACTTCCACCGTTCCTCGATGACGATCCGGGTGAAGCCTCAGGCGATCGCTCGCTCTCCCACTGGGCCTACAACCGAGGAAAGCGATCGGTGGTTGTCGACGGCGACCAACTCGCCGAACTGGCCAACGGGGCCGACATCATCATCGAATGCGGTGCCGTCGACGTCGATCTGGCGGCACTACGAGCAGCCAACCCATCCCTCATAACCGCCACCATTTCGCCCTATGGGGAAGACGGTCCGAAGGCTGATTGGCTGGCCACCGACCTGACCGTCTTGGCCGCCGGTGGAGTTCTGTCGTTGACCGGCGACAAGGACCGCCCGCCGGTGCGCAACTCCCATCCACAGAGCTGGCTGATCGCCGCCGGCGATGCTCTCGCCGGAGTACTCATCGCTCTCCGGGAGCGAGCCACTTCAGGGCTCGGCCAGCACGTCAGCGTTTCGGCCCAGGCCTCGATGATCAGCTGTTCGCAGTTCGCCATGATGAACGCGCTGGTCGATGTCCCCTCGGCCCAGCGCATTGCCGGTGGACTCGAGCTGGGTCCGTTCAAGCTTCGGTTCGTGTATGAGTGCGCCGACGGCCACGTGAACGTGACCTACCTGTTCGGCCCGGTCATCGGTCCCTACTCCAACCGTCTCTTTCAATGGATGCGAGAAGAAGGGGAGTGCGACGACTCTCTGGCCGACAAGAACTGGATCAACTTCGCTCTCGATGTCGTCGAGGGTCGTGACTCCGCCGATGAGCTGGGTCGGGCCAGCGCAGCCATCGAGGCCTTCATGCTGAAGCGCACCAAGGCCGACCTTCTCCAGCAGGCAATGGAGCGAAACGTACTCATCGCCCCCATCACCACCACCAGGGATCTACTGGAGCTCGATCATCTCAACGAGCGGGACTACTTCGAGACAATCGACATGCCGGGTCGGGCCCAGCCGGTGCGGGTTCCTGGCCCGTTCGCCCGGTTGTCGTCGTCGCCAACCAAGGTGCTCGGCCCGCCCCCTTCGCTTGGCGCTGACACCGCGGCCGTCCTGGCTGAACCACTCCGTGAACCCGCCGTGGCTTCTGCTGGGTCCCAGTCTTCCGCTGGCCGACCCCTCGACGGTTTGAAGGTGCTCGATCTTTTCTGGGCGCTCGCTGGCCCCGGCGCCACCCGGACGCTGGCTGACTTCGGCGCCACCGTGGTGCGAATTGAGTCCGAAACTCGTCCCGAGTTGTTGCGGGCCGCCAACCCGTTTCGAGGCGAGGACGGTGACTTCGAGGGTTCGCTGCAATACCACTCGTCCAATGCCGGCAAGATGCATCTGCAGCTGAACCTGGCCGTGCCGGAGTCTCGTCAGGTCCTGATGGACATGGTGGCGTGGGCCGACGTGGTGACCGAGTCGTTCACCCCGCGGGCGGTCCGCAAGATGGATCTCACCTACGAGACGCTGCGGAAGGTCAATCCCGGCGTCATCATGGTGTCGAGCTGTCTCATGGGCGACTCTGGACCGCTCTGTGACTATCCCGGCTTCGGTACGGCCGGCGCATCGTTTGCCGGTTTCTATCCCATCGTTGGCTGGCCCGACCGCCTGCCATCGGGTCCGTATACCGCCTATACCGACTACGTCAGCCCTCGGACCACGCTGGCCGCCATCCTGGCGGCGCTCGATCATCGAGATCGGACCGGCGAAGGCCAACACATCGACTTTTCACAGATGGAAGCGGCCATCCACTTGATCTCGCCGCTGATGATCGACGACGCGCTCCACGATCGGCCGGCTGGTCGAGTCGGCAACGCCGATCGAGTCATGGCACCCCATGCCGTTGTTCCCACCGGCCAGGCAGGCGACGATCGCTGGATTGCCGTTGCCTGCGAAACCGACGAGCAGTGGCGGTCGTTGGCTGCGCTGTTGGGCCGAGACGACCTGGCCAGCCTCAGCCAGACCGAGCGTCACGAACGGGCCGACGAGTTGGAGTCTCTCCTCTTAGAATGGACTGCCGGTCAGGACGGCGAAGCGTTGCAGACCCAGCTTCAGTCGGCTGGGGTGCCAGCTCATCAGGTGCAGAATTCAGCCGAGTGCGTGGCCGACCCTCAGCTGCTCCATCGGGATCACTTCCGGTCGGTCCCACACCCCTCGTACGGCGACAGCTTCGTCGAGGCGCCGCCGTTCAACCTGTCGAGAACGCCCGGTGGGCCCCGCTGGGCAGGGCCCACCATGGGTCAGCACACCTTTGATGTGCTCACCGATTTTCTCGGCTACGACAGCGACAAAATCGCCGAGATAGCGGCCGCCGGCTGCCTGGAGTAACAGCTGCGCTCAACCGTGCCAGCCGCCGTCGACCACGAACTCCTGGCCGGTGATGAAGCCGGCTGACTCAGTCGACAGGTAGAGGGCCATGTTGGCGATGTCCTCCGGTGTGCCGATACGTCCAACCGGGGCTGACTTCGCCATCTTTGCCATCTGATCGTCGTCGAAATTGCCCTGCGCCAGCATGTCGGTGTCGATGAAGCCGGGGTGAATGGAGTTAACCCGGATGCCGTTTCGTCCGAGCTCCTTGGCCGCGGTCTTGGTCATACCTCGGACCGCCCACTTCGACGCTCCATAAGCGGTGGAGCCGAACAGGCCTTCCATTCCGGCAACCGAGCTGATGTTGACGATCGCGCCACCATTGTCGGCTTCGATCATGGCCCTGGCGCCGGCTCGCATGCCAAGGAAGACGCCGGTTTGGTTGATGGCCATGGTCAGGTTCCAGTCCTCCATGGTGGCATTGACCAACCGGCCCAGTCTGGCGATGCCAGCGTTGTTGACGAGCACGTCGAGTCGACCATGGCGGGCCACGACGTCGGCTACCACGGCATCCCATTCGTCCTCAGCACTGACATCGAGGTGGAGGTACTCGGCTCCCTCGATTTGGCCCGCAGTTTTCTCCCCTTCGTCATCGAGCACGTCGGTGAGAATCACGGTTGCGCCCCGGGCAGCGAACAGTCGACCCTCGGCCGCGCCCTGACCCTTGGCTCTGGCTGCTCCAGTGATGAGCGCAACCTTGCCGTCCAGTTCGTTGCCGATTTCAGTCATGTCTGATCCTCTCGATGGGCCTGTCTTGCACACTAACCGGGACGTTCATGTGACTCGAAAGGTAGGTGATAGACGCCGTCTTGGGCAGATAGGAAGTACGCATGGAGCGACACCAGCAGTTTTACATTGATGGTCAGTGGGTCGATCCGCTCGACGGTCAAGCATTCGGTGTGATCAATCCGGCGACGGAGGAAGTGGTTGAGACCATCTCCTTTGGTGGTCGTGCCGATGTCGACCGAGCGGTGGCCGCTGCCAGCACTGCTCTCGTCTCTTGGAGTCAAGCCACCGTCGAGGAGCGGGCTGGGTTGCTGGAACGGGCGATCGAGATTTACCAGCGCCGCACCGAAGAGTTCGCCTGGGCCATGACTACCGAAATGGGCGTGCCCATCACGTACTCCCGAGAGGTCCAGGCGCCGTGTGGCGATGGACATCTGCAGTCGACCGTCGATGCGCTCCGTGAGCATCGGTTCGAACGGCCCAGCAGTCGGGGTGGAAGCACGCTGGTCGACGAGGCGATTGGGGTCTGTGGCCTGATCACCCCCTGGAACTGGCCGATCAACCAGGTGGTCGTGAAGGTGGCGCCAGCACTCGCAGCAGGCTGCACCATGGTGCTGAAACCCAGTGAGCAGTCGCCGCTCTCAGCTCACCTTTTCGCTGAGGTCTTGGACGAGGCTGGCTGTCCGCCCGGAGTGTTCAACCTCGTACATGGCGACGGTGTCGGCGTGGGCTCGGCACTTACCGTGCACCCCGAGGTCGACATGGTTTCCTTCACCGGGTCGACCAGGGCCGGGGTGGCCATCAGCAAAGCCGCCGCCGACTCGGTCAAACGAGTGGCCCTCGAGCTCGGTGGGAAATCCCCGAACGTCCTCTTTGCCGATGCCGACCTCGACGCTGCCACTGCCTTTAGCGTCGAGAGCTGTTTCAGCAACAGCGGGCAGACCTGCGATGCCCCCACCCGCTTGCTGGTCGAGCGCACCGTGTACGCCGAGGTCGTCGACCGGATCGAGGCGTTGACCGCGGCCACCACCATTGGCGACCCCGCGGAAGAGGGCGATCATCTCGGCCCACTGGTGAGCGAGCAACAGTTCAATCGGGTGCAGGAGCTAATCAACGTCGGTTGTGCAGAGGAGACCAAGCTGGTGCACGGCGGACCCGGCCGGCCCGAAGGCTTGCAGCGTGGCTATTTCGTTCGGCCCACCGTCTTCGCCGATGTCACCAATGACCAGCGCATCGCCCGAGAGGAGGTGTTTGGGCCGGTTCTGGCTGTCTTGCCGTTCGACACCGAGGACGAAGCCATTGCCATCGCCAACGACACGCCCTATGGCCTCGGCGCCTTCATTCAGAG
>CALHBU010000080.1 GCA_937930655.1 uncultured Acidimicrobiales bacterium
GTCTTTGGCCTTCTGTCCGGCGCTGCGACCTCAGATGGACGCTGGATCCGCCGAAACGCTGGGAGCGGTCGTGGGGGCCGCCAGAAACGCGGTCGAGAAGTATGAGGGGGCTACTCGAGGGCGCCAGCGGCTGCGAAGCTGGCGATGTCGTCGGTTGAGAAGCCGAGATCGGTGAGAAGCTCGAAGGTGTGTTCGCCCAAGCAGGGGGCTGCGGTGCGGGGGCCATGTTCATAGCCCTCGATCCGGTACTGGTGGCCGGCGTAGGGCGTCGAGCCGGTCTCGGTGTGGTCGAGATGTTTGAAAAAGTCCCGATGGAGATATTGCGGATCAACGGCCAAATCGCTGCTGCGAGCCACCTTGGCTGCTGGTACACCGGCGCCGGTGAGGAGCTCCTCAATCTCTTCCTCGGTGCGGGTGACGCTCCAGGCAGAGATGCCGGTGTCGATGGCGGCATGGTTGGTCTGGCGGCCTTCAGCATGATCGAGCATGGCGCTCTGGGCCCAGGTTGGGTCGCCAAGGGCCAGTCGAAGCCGTCGCCAGTCCGAGTCGTCCCGAACCGTGATGGCAACCCACGTGTCGTCGCCGGCACACGGGTAGACGCCCTGGGGCGCCATGTACCGATCCCGGTTTCCCTGCCGACCGATGACCACGTAGTTCAACCGGTAGTCGAACAGTTCCGGCTGAAGCAGCTGCAGGGCAATCTCTAGTTGTCCGGCCTCGATATGGCAGCCCTCACCGGTGCGTTGTCGACGTTGGACGGCGGCCAGAAGTGTCGGAGCAATGAAGCGAGGCCCGATGGTGTCGGTATAGGCCAACCAGGGACCGTCCGGCGCATGGTCGGGGTAACCCACCAATCCAAAATGACCAGCGATGGCTGCGGCGTGATAGCCGTAGCCGGCCATCGCCGAGTATGGCCCTCCCCCACCCAACAGAGACGTCGTCACCGTGATGACATCAGGATTGGCCTCTCGTATGGCGTCGGCTCCAAGACCGAGGCGGCCCATGGCCCCCGGCGTCCAGCTGTCGATGACCACATCAGCCCATTCGACCATCCGTTTGGCGATGGTCAACCCAGCCTCGGTTTTGAGATCGATGCCAATCGATTCCTTCGAGGTGTTGAAGGTCCCATAGAAGTTCGAGCGGTTGAGGCCGAACTCACCATCCTTGAACGGTGGCTGTCCTCGCAACCCATCGATGCGGTTGGCCGACTCGACCCGAACCACCCGGGCCCCATGGTCGGCCAAACACTTGGCGGTCATTGGCCCCACACCAATCCAGGTGAAGTCGGCCACCTTCAGGCCCTCGAAAGGGAGCTCTTTCAAAGCGAACACTGGCCCCTCGGCGACAGCACGGTCGTCAACTTCGGCAATGATCTGTTGGGTGTGCTCCCCAAGATCAGGGACGCTTCGGGGATACTCCTGGCGTTCGCCGTCGATTGTGACGAAAGGTCCAGGACCGGGGACCCCAAGCTGAGGGTGATCCCGCCAGAATGCCCTCGCCTCTAGCTGTTCGAAGTTGCACAGATCGGCAACATCGTTCATGGGAGCCAGGGTGGCGCCCAGCTTCATGCCGAGATCGAGCAGCTCCTGTTTGGTGTGCAAACGACAGAACCGGCCAAGGGCATCGATGACCTCCGAGTACTCGATGGAGGTGGGAAGACCCTCGATGACTTTGTGGTCGAAGGCCGGCCAATCCTCATCCCGCCAACTCTCGTCGACGACGCCTTCGCTGATGAGGTGCTCGACAAGCGCAGGCATGATCCGGCCCCCGGGCACTAGCACCACGTAGCCGTCAGCGGCTTCATGACGAAGAGGCACGTCCATGGAGAGTCGCAGTGTGGCTCCAGTGCGTTCGAAGTCCCGCCCCTGTACCTGCGCGGCCTCCATGGCATTCAGCATTGTCCATGTCATGGCGCTTTGGGCCGAGACGTCGACGAACTGCGGGCCGCCCGCACTATCCCTCCGGGATCGGGCGACGAGAGCGGCAACCGCGGCCTCGGCTCCGGTATGGCGCCATACCTGCGGCGCCGAGTGTTTCACCGGAGGCCGGGTGGGATCTCCTTGAATCCGTACCGGGCCACCCAACGCCCCGATGATTAGCTCGGAATCGGGCTGCTCGGCCCTTGGCCCATCGCTACCGAAGGCTGTCACCAGTACGTGAATAATGGTGGGGTTGGCCTCGAGGAGTTCTGCCCGATCCATCCCGTAGTCGACCAGGCTTCCGGTCACACCCGACTCGAACACCATTTCGACCGAGCCCAACAGCTTGCCCAGGGTTGCCCGGTCGGCGTCGTCGAGAGGGTCCAGCACAATGGACCGCTTGTTGTCGTTGTAGGAGGCGAAGTGAAGGCTTCGGTCATCGTGAAACGGCGGAAGATTCCGGGTGGGTGATCCGCCTGGCGGTTCGACTCGAATGACGTCGGCCCCCAGCCGCCCGAGCAACCACGGGCCCACATCGCCTCGGTGATCAGTGAGATCCAGGACACGCATGCCATCGAGCATGGAGTGACGCTAGCTGGTGGTGAGCGCTCGCTCGAAAGACGAACTGGGGACGATTCCGGGCCGAGACCCTAGAGTCGCAGCGTGACCCGCAAGATCATCATTGACACCGACCCTGGCCAAGACGACGCAGTTGCCATTCTTCTGGCTTTCGGAGCAGCGCGGGGCGAACAGCCCGAGCTGGAGATACTTGGACTGACGTCGGTGGCGGGCAACGTCCCAATCGACTTCACCACCCGAAACTGCCTCATGCTGTGCGAGCTGGCCGACCGTACCGATGTCCCTGTCCATCAGGGCGCCGAAGCACCGCTCCAACGCAAACTGGTCACCGCCGAACACGTCCATGGTCCAACAGGAATCGACGGGATCGACCGCCCGGAACCAACGACCAAGGTCGCCGGTGAAAACGCAGCCCAGTTCATAGTTGACACAGTGATGAACACCGACGACGTGACGCTCTGTACGCTCGGTCCGCTCACCAACATCGCAAAGGCGCTTGAGTTGGAGCCGGCGATTGTCGGGCGAATCCCCGAGCTGGTGCTGATGGGCGGAGGCCATTTCGCCGGCGGCAACATCACGCCTATGGCCGAGTTCAATGTCTTCGTCGACCCTCAAGCGGCGGCCGCAGTGTTCGAAAGCGGGCTGAAACTGGTGATGATGCCCCTCGATGTCACCCACAAGGCCATCTCGACCCCTCCCCGAATAGACGCCTTTCGACAGCTGGGCACGGCCCCCGGCGCCGCAGTGGCCGGCATGCTCGACTTCTATCACCGCTACGACATCGAGCGCTATGGGGCTGAGGGTGGCCCGTTACACGATCCGTGCGTTGTCGCCTATTTGCTCGAACCTGAGCTTTTTAGTGGTCGAGAAGTAAATGTTTCGGTCGAAACAGAGTCCCGACTCTGCATGGGCGCGACGGTGGTTGATTGGTGGCGTGCGACCCGGCGGGAACCCAACTGCGTGGTGATGTCTGAGGTCGATGCCGACGGTTTCTACACGCTGCTTGTTGATCGGATTCGCCGTCTCGGCTGAATGGCCCAAAGGCTGAGGGGTTCCTCAAGGCATGTGAAAAGTGGGTCGACCACTGATGCATGTCGAACCCAAGTACTCGGAAACGACGCGTCTCCAAGCTGGCCTTGTCCGCCCTAGTGGCGTTGGCCGGAACCACTCAAACCATTGCTCCAGATCCGGCTTCGGCCG
>CALHBU010000081.1 GCA_937930655.1 uncultured Acidimicrobiales bacterium
ACGAACGTTGGCGTGAAGAAACAACCCGAGCACGATCTGGACTAGGGCCAGCGCACCGGTGAACTCCGGGCTGAATCCGGCCGCCACTAGCAGAAAGAAGGCGGGGGCGAGAAGCGTTCCGTCAAGAGGGTGGGTGCGAAAACCACTGATCCAGTCAAGATCCTGGGTCGAATGGTGAATGGCGTGGAAGCGCCAGAGAAACGGCACCTCGTGATACCAGCGGTGTGTCCAGTAGAGGGCGAGGTCGAACAGAAGCAGACCCACGACCGGAACCACCTCCGAAGGGAGGAGTCCAACCGCCGGCCTCAACGCCAGCCCCGGCAACCATGCCAGGCTCACCACTCCAACCGCGATGGCAGCGACGAGACCAACAAAGTTCAGCGCAGCCCCGGCCAACGCGTAGGAAATGTCGGTACCAATGTGCGGGCGTCGGAGCCGCTGATCATGGCGGGGAAAGAGCGTCTCAAACGGCACAACCAGGATAAAAAGCACAGGGATGATGACCAGCGGCGACCTGTCTATGGCCAGTGACAGCGCCACGATGCCAGCGGCGGCAAGACTGATCAACCAGCTGGTCGCACGCCCTCTCATTCGGGTCTGAGGTAGGCGAGGGTCCTGCGGCGGCTCCGGAACAACACAACCAATGGCGCCCTGATTGGGCGAAGCAACTGTCGTCATGCCCCCTCTGTCGAACGCTCGCCATACATCGGTTCATGAGGGGCCAGAAAGTGAGTCGTTCGGCCTAGCTCCAACTGATCGTTCCTCACCACCTGTCGGACAAAGCCGAAAGGTCACTGAACCGATTGAGCGTCTCGCTACGACAGATCACCGTATGACACACCCGGACACCACCGAGGTCGGTAACACCGACCACGAGGATCGAGCACTGGTCGCTCGCATCGCACGAGGTGACCGAAGCGCGCTCGAACAGCTCTATCGCCGACACGCCGGCTGGCTCACCGCCCGACTGGAGAGCCGTTGCAGCGACCCTGACCTTGTCGACATGGCAGTGCAGGACACCTTCGTCTCGGTGTGGCGAACAGCCCGAAAGTACCGAGGGGATGGAGCCGTCGGCGCCTGGCTCTGGGGAATCGCCATTCGGCGACTCATCGACCATCTCAGAAAGCGGCGACCGACACCAGTTGCGCCAGAGACAGTCCAGGCGCTCGACCGTGCGATGACGTTCGAAGACACACTGATCGACAACGGAACCCACGGTCCGCTTGGTCCCGCCCTCCGAGAATTGCATCCCGACCTCCGCGCAGTCCTCATCGCCACCGCCATCGACGGCTTGTCCACCCGCGAGGCAGCCCGGCTGCTTGGCGTGCCACAGGGCACGGTCAAGACTCGGCTGATGAGGGCCCGCCAACATCTCCAGGAGACGCTCTCATGACGTTCGCAACCGATCCCGAGCGGATAGAACGAAACTGGCGGTCGATCACCGTCGAGCTCGACGCCCCCCGGCCAGGGCTCATCGAGCGCTTCCTTCGACGACTCGGGCTGCCTGCTCACTTCACCCGTCTGATGGTTGCTACCCCCGCGCTACGGCGCTCGTGGTTCATCGCCCTTGCCCTATCAATCCTGATCGGGCTTGGCGCTACCGATGCTGCCAAACCCAGAGATGATCTGTTCATTCTTCTGCTCTTGGCTCCCCTGGTGCCGACCCTGGGCGTCGCCATGGCCTACGGCTTGTCGGCTGACCCGGCCCATGAGGTCACGCTGGCGACACCGATGTCGGGACTTCGGCTCATCCTGACCCGAGCGGCGGCGGTTGTCGGATGTTCGAGTCTCTTTCTCGGCCTGGCGTCGTTGTTCACCCCTTCCACCACAGCCATGGCCTTCGCCTGGCTACTCCCCTCCTTTGGTCTGTGCGCCGCCTCGGTGGCCGCCATGACCTACACCGCACCTCGAAAAGCCGCCGCCGGTGTAGGTGGCCTTTGGGTTATTCTTGTGACGACAGCGCGAGTAGTTGCCGCCGACCCCTTGGCTGCTTTCACCAGTAGTGGACAAGTTCTGATGGCCATCGTGACAGTCCTCGGCTTGCTGGTGGCCTACCTTCGCCGTGACCGGTTCGACCTTCTGGCGGCTAGCTCATGACGCTCCCGCCAGCCCGGCCTGGTTCGGCAACCCCATCCCAAATCCTCGCCTTTGGGCTCCGCAAGAGCCTGGGAGGAACGGCAGTACTTCAGGGCGTCGATCTGGCTCTGGAGGGTGGCGTCACCACCATTCTGGGCCCCAATGGGGCGGGCAAGACCAGTCTGCTTCGTTGCCTGGCCACCGTGCTGCAGATCGATACTGGTTCGCTGATGATCGACGGCCTTGACCCAATCCACGAATCAGATCGTCTGGAGATTCGGCGGCGGCTCGGCTATCTCCCGCAGGACGTCGGGCTTAGTCCTGCGGCCCGTGTCTTCGATGCGGTTGAGTATCTGGCGGTTCTCAAAGACGTGGGACGGGGCCACCAGGACCCCGAACGAGCACGACGTCACGCTGTCGTCGCCGTCCTCGATCAGGTAGGCCTCGGCGATCGCCTCGATGATCGGGTTGGTGACCTGTCGGGCGGCATGCGGCGCAGGGTCGGCTTGGCCCAGGCCCTCCTTGGCTCGCCATCGCTTTTGTTGCTCGACGAGCCATCGGCTGCCCTCGACCCGGATGAGCGTCTCCGGCTCCGGTCACTGGTGGCCGAGCTCCGGCATCGAACGACGATTGTGCAGTCCAGCCACCTGACCGAAGAGGCGGCAACCAGCGATCGTGTTCTTGTTCTGGTCGACGGCCGGGTGATTTTTGTCGGATCACCGGCATCCCTGGCATCGAGCGCGGCGGGCCGAGTATGGATCCAAAACCATGCCCCGCAGACGGCCCGGGCTAGCTGGCTCCTGGCCAATGGGACCTACCGGTGCCTTGGTGACCCCCCTCCCGAAGCCATGCTGGCCGAGCCAACAATCGAAGACGGCTACCTCCTGCTGCGAGGAAGCCCTGTCGAGACAGGCTGAAACCGAGCGGCTGGCTCCTACAGTAAGTAGATGCGCGCTCGCGGCGGGACCGCTACCGAAGAAACGAAACCTGTGCCCTCGCCGCGAACACCCACACCCATCGATCATCTTCTGACCATCGAAGGCATCGAAGCAACCTTCGTCAACGCTGATCCCCCACGGGCCTCATGGCTCGCCTTCTGGCACCCCGACAAGACCCTCCCCGGTGCTGATACCGACCTCGACCTGGTCCAACCCATCGATGGCAAGATGACCACGGTCACCGCCCGGGTTCGGCGGGTTCCAATGGTCGAAGTCATCGACCCCCTCCTCGATCTTCCCGCTGATGGTTCGGCTGGCCGGTCGGTCCAAGCGTTCTCGATCGCTACCCGACTGTGTCTCCAGATGATGGGTCGAGGGCTTCTTCAGCCCGGGCTTTCACCGTTCGGCATCGACATGTGGCGGCCAGGCCCTCTCTCGGCCGAGGACCAAGAGCGCCGCCATCAGCTGGTTCTTGCCACCCCGGCAACGGCCCACTCACTGCCGGTGAACGATGCGGTCGATCCGCCTCGCATCGTGTCAGCCAGCAGAGCCATCGATACGTTCACCACTGCTGTCACCGATACCTTTGCTCGGACTCCGTCCGCTCCCCAGGCTGCAGGCCACGCCGCCTTCGCCGCCACCCGGCCCGTCACCATCGATACCCGAGCCGCCATCGAGTCCTTCGTGGCCCTCACCAGCGATTCCCGGGTCCCGCTCAATACCCTTCGTCTCATCCCACCAGACACGAGCTCAGGCCAGTTCGCGGCCAGTCTGGCCTTTCAAAGCAGAAGCGACGCCGGCCTGGTGATGGGTGCCGCCACCCTTTGGGCGGCCCCCGACCACATCCGGGCCCGATTCTCCGAAGCCGAGACGTCACTTCTCCTCACGCTTCGCCGGGCAGCCCAGATCTGGCACCCGCTGACCCGCCTTCTCGATCAGGGCCGGCCCACCGAGATAGAACTCAGCGACGACGAGGTCGATGACCTTCTAGGGATCATGGCTACCCGTCTGGGAGCAGTTGGTCTTTCGGTATTGGTGCCTTCCGAGCTGATGTCGGTCGACCTCACCCCGATGGTGAGCAGTGCGAGTCCTACGTCCCTTTCTCGCCGTGGCCTCGACCTTGCCTCGCTGCTGGAACTCCGATGGCAGGGCTCGCTCAACGGTCTCGAGCTGACCGACACTGAACTAGCCCAGTTGGCCGACAGCAAAAGGTCGGTCATCCGACTGCGAGACCAGTGGGTCAGGGTCGACGCCAACGCCACAAGAAAGCTGGCCGAACGGCATGCGCTGGGAGCATCCAACGCGGTGGCCGCCGCCCTTGGAGGTTCCATCAATGTGGCCGGCGAGTACCACCAGGTGCAGGTCACCGGTGCGTTGGCCGACCTCGGGGAACGCCTCCGACTACTCGACGGAGCCCACGCCCTGGAGGCACCCGAGGGCCTGGTCGGCGAGCTGCGCCCCTATCAAGAGCGAGGGCTGGCGTGGCTCAACGAGATGGACGATCTCGGCCTCGGGGGCATTCTGGCCGACGATATGGGCCTGGGAAAGACGATCCAGGTCATCGCCGTGCATCTTCTCCGACAAAGCGAACGCCCGGCGCCCACGCTGGTCATCGCACCGGCGTCGGTCGTCGGAAACTGGGAGCGAGAGATCAATCGATTCGCGCCCGACGTTCCCGTCATCCGATACCACGGCCCTCATCGCAGGCTCGAGCCGGTCCCCCCTGGCACCGTCGTACTCACCACCTACGGGGTCGCCCGACGCGACGCTGAGTTGCTTGGCAGGCAGGCGTGGGGGTTGGCCATCGCCGACGAAGCCCAAGCCATCAAGAACCCCTACAGTCGAACCGCGCGGGCACTCCGCACCATTGGTTCCGAAGCCCGGTTCGCTCTCACCGGCACACCGGTCCAGAACCAACTGTCGGACTTGTGGGCCATCCTCGATTGGACAACACCTGGCTTACTCGGACCGCTAGAGCGGTTCCGGCAGGACATCGCCCTTCCGGTCGAGAGGGAACGAGACAACGAAGCTACCGAGCAGCTCAATCGGCTTCTCAGACCGTTTCTCCTCCGGCGGGAGAAAAGCGATCCCGAAATCGCTCCCGATCTGCCGCCCAAGACCGAGACGGACGAAATCGTTCCGCTCACCGTCGAGCAGGCAGCGTTGTACAAAGCAGCTGTCACCGAGGTCATGAACGAGATAGCAACGGCCGAAGGCATCAGCCGTCGTGGTCTTGTTCTGAAGCTGGTCACACAACTCAAACAGGTCTGCAACCATCCGGCGCAACTGGTGCCCGACGACGAGCCGCTCGCCAACCGTTCAGGAAAACTCAGTCGAGCAGTCGAACTGCTGGAGGCCATCCGCGACAGCGGCGATGCCGCACTGCTCTTCACCCAGTACGTGGCCATGGGCAACCTGCTCGATGACCATCTGCAGGGTCTGGGTTTCCGCACTCGATTCCTCCACGGATCATTGTCGCTTCCACAGCGTGAACAGCTCGTCGAGGAGTTCCAGGACGGTGCGGCCGACGTCTTCATAATCTCCCTCCGAGCGGGCGGCGTCGGACTCAACCTGACGGCCGCAACCCACGTCATTCACTACGACCGTTGGTGGAACCCAGCTGTCGAGGATCAAGCGAGCGATCGAGCGTGGCGCATCGGCCAGGATCGCCCCGTCCAGATTCACCGCTTGATCTCCGAGGGCACCATCGAGGATCGAATTGCCTCGCTGCTGAACGACAAGCAACAACTGGCCGATGCGGTGGTCGGATCGGGCGAAGGGTGGATCTCTGACCTGGACGATGCGGCGTTGGCCGAACTGGTCGCACTGTCAGACGAGACCGGCATCAGCAACGACGATTCCACCGCCGACGATGACAGCACCACCGATGACAGCACCACCGAGGGTTTGTTGAGCACAGGAGACATCGTCAATGGCTGAGCTCCAGTCTCTCGGCGCCATTTACTGGAGCAAGGCCTGGCTCGAGGCGCTCCGATCTGCTGGCCTCGACGACGACATGCTCCGACAGGGCGAAACCTACGCCCGCC
Source organism: uncultured Acidimicrobiales bacterium (assembly GCA_937930655.1). Taxonomy (GTDB): domain Bacteria; phylum Actinomycetota; class Acidimicrobiia; order Acidimicrobiales; family SZUA-35; genus JAHECQ01. The sequence goes on from CALHBU010000081.1 coordinate 6,062, forward strand.
ACGATTGGGGCCTCGAAACCTTCATCGACAAGGGCCGAGTCGAAGCAACTGCGGGGTCGGGACGACGTCTCAACTACGACGTCGCCATCCGCTTGCCTCAGTTCTCCGACGAGGAGTGGGCACGGTTGTTCGAGCGTTTGGCGGCATCAAGTGCCCATACCGCGGCTCTCCTCGACGGCGCAGTCGAGCCAGCGGTGCTGGAGGAGGCACGGGCGGTTGGATGCGAGCTCTTACCCGCGGCAGGCGAGCTGACCTGGGAGTGCGGTTGTGCCCAGATTGTCGGTGCCCAAACGCTGTGCAAACACGTAGCCGGCACGTTGTATCTCCTTGCCGATTCGTTCGATGAGGACCCCTTCGACCTGCTTCTCCTCCGCGGCCGAAATCGCGAAGAGCTCCGGGCGGAACTCAGTGAGCTCCGAACCGGCTCAGCGGCAGAGCCCGACGTCGACGAACCGGCTGATCAGGCATGGCAGCGTTCCCTTGGTCCGCTACCTGGAGTCCCCGACCCGTCGCAGACTCCAGGGGAGCTCACAGCATGGGCTACCGATCCTCCCCCCAACGCCCCGTTCTCTGCCGCCGGACTGCGCACGATTGGAACAGAAACCGCCGGTCGAGCGTGGCTCCGCAACCACAACCAAGAAACATCCTCTCATCTCCAGCTTGCAGTCGTCGCCGACCTGTCCCGACGAGCAGCCATGGCCGAAGAAACCCCGGCGTGGAAGGACCTAGTTTCAACGAGCGGTCTCACCTCACGAGAATTGTCGGCTCGAGGGCAGGCCTGGCGGGTCGGAGGAACTGCCGGCGTCGAAGTTCAACTCGAACCGAAGCGATCGGTGAAGGTCAGCGCCAACGCCCAAGTCCGGCAATCTCAAAATGGCGAGTGGTTCCGGTTCGAGAAAAAGGGCGGACGATGGACCCTCGTCGCTGGACCGGCGCTCGATCCAGAACAGCTGCTGCTGGACACCGATATCACTGAACCGCCGCCAGTCGTCACCCCGTCGACCACCAGCCGTGACTGAGTTTTCTCCGGCCTGGCTTCGCTGGCGCCAACGGGTCGATCTCGACGAGTACGAACAGCGATGGGACAAGCAGGCGGCCACAGGAGTCGACGTCCACGGCGAGGCCGACCTGATCCATGCGCTTGCCTTGGGCCTCGACTCACGCACCACCCCCGTTTCGATACTCGATGCTGGTTGCGGCATGGGGCGAGTAGGCATTGAACTGAGCCTCCGAGGGCATCAGGTGACCGGGATCGATCTCGACCCCGACCTCCTCGCCCGAGCGCGTCGCAGGCTGCCAACGATCGACTGGATTCAGGCTGACCTTGCCACGCTGGATCTCCCAATGGCGAGTGGTGCCGACGCGGCGTCGAACTCCGCCACCTTCGATGTGATTGCCATGGCCGGCAACGTGCTTCCATTCGTCAAGGATGGCGACAGGGCCAAGGTGGTCGATCGGCTGGGCCATCACCTTTCTCCCGGTGGTCTTCTCGTGGCCGGCTTCTCCGTGAACGTCGCCACCCGACCTGCCGCTGAGTCCGAACCGCCAACCGCCGAGGACTATCTCCGATGGTGTGCCGACACGAACCTGGTGCCTTCGGAGGCGTGGAGCAGCTGGGACCGAGCTCCTTTGACCGCCGACCCTGGCTATCGAGTTTTCGTTCACCAGAAGTAGTCACAGTCCGTGGGTGACCCCCACCACACCGCTAGCCTTAACCTGTACGTCGGAGCGACAGAAAGCGACACTACCCACCTATGGCAACATCGGACATCGAGTACTGCGAACACGACGAAATCGCCGTGGCCTGCCTCGACTGCATGGCACTTCCGCAGAAAGTTGCCCCCCGTCCGAAGCCGAAGCAGAAGGCGACGAAATCACCGACCTCCGAGCGCGATCTCATCGCCCCGTTGAGCGGATCGTTCGATATGTCTGTTTCGGTCGGTAGCGTCGATGGCATCGTCGGCAACGCTTGGGTCTCGGCCCATGCATTCCCGCACGACCTGCGGCGGTCAGGCTGGGTCTACCTCCGGACGGCCGAGGCACTCTCGGCCCGGGTCAAGGCCAAGAAGGTCGAGTGGCGAAATGACCGAGCGCTCGGCACCGACGATGATCCAGGCCCTGGCATGGTGATCACCGTCGATCCTGACACCTGGGAGTCCCCACTCGACATCGAATTGGGCTGGCTCGCCGTTCGACAGGCCAAGGGCTACCGCTATCTCCTGGCCGGCGAGGACGGCGAAGTTGTCCACTATTCGGGTGGAAAGCCCGTT
>CALHBU010000082.1 GCA_937930655.1 uncultured Acidimicrobiales bacterium
CTTTGTTCCCGTCTGGCCCGGCTCGACATTGATGAAGTGATCGAAGCCATGGACATGAACCTGGTCGGCCATGTCGGCCTCGACCACAAGGGCCACGGTCGAGCCAGCCTCGATCTCGTAGCGGTCCGAATCGGTTGTGACTGCGCCATCGACAACCGACGCGTTGATGACCACATCGGCATCGTCGATCGAGATGGTGTCCTCCATCTCGTCGGTCATTGCGTCTCCATGGTCTCCGTGGCTGTGTGCTCCAGCTGCAGCTTCCTCAGCCGAAACCTGGACGGTCGACGAGCCTCTGATGGGTTGCCCACTGATGCCGTAGGTCGAGTGGTCGTTGTGGCTTACCTCAACCTCAATGGTGTGCTCGCCCTCCGACAGCTCGGCGATGTGCCAGTCGGTGCCGTAGAGACGAGTGATCTTCTGGCCGTCGATGTAGAGGTGCAGGTGACCTTCGCCATCGACAGCGTCTGTACTGGCGTTCTCCGGGGTGAGGACGAAGTTGTCGACGGTTGCCGACAGATTCCATCCCGACTTTGGATCCTTCGTCACGGTCACGTCGACGGCCGGTGGATTGTCCCCCTCGAAATCGACGACGTCGGAGTGGCCGTGGGAATGTTCGGCCTCGATCACGGTGATGGTTTGCGTCGCTCGGATCGCTTCGCCATCGGCTTCGTAGGCGCTGTGGTCGTTTTGGCTGACCTCCACAGCAACCGTGTGGTCGCCGGCGTCCAGGCCGGCGAGATGCAATGCGGTGTTGTAGAAGCGCATCACCCGTTCACCGTCGACATAGAGATGGAAGTGGCCTTCGCCGTCGATGGGCTCGGTGCTTGCGTTCTTCGGCGCTATGTCGAAGTTGCTGACCTCGATGAAGAGGTTGTGTCCTGAACCCGGATCTTCGACGATCGTGAGGTCGATGCCGGGGCGTGTAGCGGAGTCCTCCTCGGACGCTTCGTCTGAGCTATCGCCGCATGCGGCAAGCGCCAGCAGGGCGGCCATGGCCAAAGCTAGGTAGGCGGCAGGACGCCGCCCAGTCTTCATTCTCATGTGTTTCTCTTCTCGTTCGTCGGTTTGGTTTGCCTAGACGAACGACGGAGGTGGACCCCGCGACGGGGAGCGGCCGAGAACGATCGAGTTGTTGGCGACGGCGAGAGCAGGGTTCCGTTGGGGGGTGGCGTGAGTCGGAGCGGCGCTCGGGGTACCGATGAAGTAGGTGACCACCTCAGCAACTGTGCGGAGACCACCGACCACGGCCCACCCGAGTACCGGCGCCAGCACGAGCCCGAGAACCGCCGCCGGAGAGAACAGAAAGGCCAGGGGCGACGTGCCGACCAGGGTCGCCTCGATCGATTCCTGAGCCAGGAAGATGACACCGATGGCTGCGCCCAACCGGGTGGTCGAGGCGGGGAGATACCCAAGGTTTTTGATCTGGCGAAGCACGAGGACTGCGGCCCCGACGACCGCGGCCGGGGTGAGCACCGCCCACTGGGTCGACAAGTGGTTGTGCTCGCCGGTGAGGCGAAGACCCCCGGTGGCGGCAATCACCAGGTACACGAGCTGATGAAGCATGAGCGCGCCGAGCCCGGCGATGGCCAGGAACGGCGCAGCGTGGCGAACGCGCTTCATGGATAAAAGGGTAGACGTTGGAAGATGGCTTGCTGCGTCAGCCAACGGCTGTGAGCGGTGTCCGATCCCGGCTCCAAACAACCTCGGCTCCTAACACCAGGACCAGGGTGGTTGCTCCCATTCCAACCAAGGTGGTTCGCAGTCCAATGGCGTCAGCCAGGATGCCCAGTGGGTAGGAAATCAGACCGAAGGCGCTGAAGCCAAGGCCGAGAAGGGACTGGACCCGGCCGTGGAACTCGCTCTCGCTAAGACTCAGTGCCAACGTGGCGTTCATCGACTGGAAGGCTGCGGTCGAGCCACCGACCACGACCGATGCCACCAGGGCCAGGGCGAAGGTTGGCGCCCATCCCATGAAGGCCAACCCAAGACCGAGGATGACACCGCTGAGTACCTGGACACGCGGCCCGGCGGCCAGGGTGGTGCGGGCCACCAGGACCCCGGCCACCAGGGCACCGCACGCCCCGATGAGTGATAGGAGGGCGAAACCTTCTGGCCCGCGGTCGTAGAAGTCCTCGGAAACAGATGGGAGAAAGGCGATGTAGGGGAAGCCGACCATGGTGACCCCTATGGCCAGCAGGATCACCAGCCGAACCGACGGCACCGATCGGGCGTAGGCCACGCCGTCGCGCATCTCGGCTAGTGGAGCTCGGCGAGGGCGATTGGCGTTCGGTTCGCCTGGACCAAGGATGGTGAAACAGAGCACAGATAGGAGACTCAGGGCGGCGCTGAAGAAATACACCGCAGTGAAACCGAGCCAGGCCACGCCCAGAAACACCCCGGCGAGTGCCGGACCGATGACCCGGTTGCTGTTCATCGACAATTGGGCCAGCGCGATGGCGTTGGGAATGAGCTTGGGCCCGACAATGTCGACGGTGAACGCCATCCGAGCGGGGACCAGTGTGCTGAAAGCCACTGCCTGCATGGCCGAGACAACGACAAGCATCCAGAACTCGGTGACATTCCAGAGCTCGGTGAGGGCCAGACCAAGTGAGGTCACCGACAACAGGAGGGTGGAGAAGACCAGAATAGTTCGCTTCTTGATGCGGTCGGCGAGAACACCTCCGATCGGTGTCATGAAGAGTGAGACGGCCCCGAAGGCCAGGGTCACCAGTCCGAGAGCGGAGTTGTCGCCACCGAGTTCTTTGGCCAGGGCGCCCCGGGCCACGATGCCACTGAAGATGGCCAGGTAGTAGAGGAAGGTCCCAGCCCAGATGATCCGGAAGGCCGGAATCTTGAACGACGCGAGGGTGGAGATCTTGTCGTCTTCCCCGCCGGGGAGGTTCGTCGTGGCCAAGCGCTACCCGATTGCTCCACTGGCCCGGAGGGCCGCGATCTCATCACCGGAGAGGCCCTTCTCTGCCAGAACCGAGTCGGTGTGCTCACCGAGCTTTGGAGCTGGCCCTCGGGGACCAACATCGGCCGTCTTGAATCGCATCGGGTTAGTGACCGACCGATACTCGCCAATGGTCTCGTCTTCGAGCATGGGGAAGAGTCCGAGAGCCTCGGCCTGTGGGTCGTCGACCACCTCGTGGAGGCCGAGAACCGGCCCCCAGATCATGCCGTTGGCATCGAAGATCTCACCCCACTCGTCCCTGCTCTTGGCGGCGAGAGCGGCGTCGATGGCGGCAACGATTTCCGGCATATTCAGGAACCGACCCTTGAGATCCTGCATGCGCTCGTCTTCCAGGAAGTGGTCGAGACCAATCAGCTGGCAGAGGTTCACCCACTGGGACTCTTCCGGCATGTTCAGCACCACCCACTTGCCGTCGCCACACGGGTATCGGTTGGCGGTCGCAATGATCATGTTTTCTCGGGATCGAGGCCGAAGTTGGGCTCGGTCCTGGGCGGTGATGGCGTAGTCGGTTGCCTGGGTCCAGATTGCCGTTTCGTACAGCGACGTTTCGACCACTTGGCCGTCACCCGTGCGCTCAGCCATCCGTAGCGCGCCGAGAATGGCCCCAACCATGGCCAGTCCGGTGGTGTGGTCGCCCTGCGCTGGTCGAGCCATCGGAACCGGCCCGTCTTCGCCTTCCCGCATGGCGTCGTAGATGCCGGATCGTCCGAAAAAGGCCGTGACGTCGTAGCCGGGACGCCACGCCTCGGGGCCGGTGGTGCCGTAGCCGGTCAGGGTGGCGTGGACGATCTTGGGGTTGACCGCCAGCATGCTCTCGGGGTCAAGGCCAAATCGGGCCTGTCGTTGGGTGAGAAGATTGCACATGAAGATGTCGGCGTTCTCGCAGAGTTGACGCACCAGCGCCGCGCCCTCGTCGGTTTCGAGATCGACCGTGATCGACCGCTTGCCCCGGTTGTCGACGTCGAATTGGTAGTCGTAGTGCTTGGTTTCTTCCGGCAGTTTCGCCGGCCGACTGTTGTTTCTCATCGGGTCGCCCTTCAGCGGCTCGATCTTGATCACAT
>CALHBU010000083.1 GCA_937930655.1 uncultured Acidimicrobiales bacterium
TCGGTTCCCAAAGGGATCCACGATCTGGAGGTTGTCCATACCCTCGCCCGGATCGAACAGGACCAGTTCCATGGTCTTGTCCTTGTGGACCTCATCGATCTGGGCCAGGAAGAACGTGGCCGGAGCACCAAGGGGAGCCGACGGGTCCATGAGGTTGCCGTTCTTGTCTCTACTCGTTGCGTAGATTGGCATGTTGGTTTTGGCTGCTACTCGGGGACAGGTGGACGTTCCCAGTGGATCGATACAGATTGCTCCACCGCTACCGGCCGGTGTAACTCTCACACCGAAGTAATTGAGGCCTAGTTCATCGGTGACAGCCCGTGAGCGGTACTGGAGGATCCAACGCCCACGGGGATCGGAGGGGCTGATGGTGTAGCCGGTGTGCCAATCGCAGTCGGTCGTCGGCCAGTCGATCTGGCCAGCACCGTGAGGTGTTGTGTTGTCGCTGTCGTCGAAGGTGGTGGAGTCAGCCTTGAACAGCGTGGTTTGAAGGGTCACCGGCTGCTTGTTGTTTTGCGGGTCATAGGGAACCCTATTGTTGAACTCATGGACGGGATCGCAGACGCCTGGGTCGTAGAAGTCGACGTTCCAGGTCTGGCTCTCGGATCCGGGTGGCATGGTGATAACCAACCGGTATCCCTCGGGGTCGTACTGGCTGGCATTCTGAATTCGGCCTGGCTCGATGCCCTGCCAGAGGGACCCATCGGTCCGACGAACAGAATACGAACCGGGGCAGAGGTAGCTGCCGTAGAGGTACTGGGTCGAAATCGCATCGCCTTGCTGACGACCGGTGCAGTAGCCGTTGACGGCGAGCCACATGTTCTCGGGCACAGCACCGCCTCCGCCAAGATTGCCGGTACCGAGAGCCGAGCTCGGATTACCGAGTTCAACCGGAAGAACGTATTGCGAGGCGGCAAATCGCTCGATTTCGATTGGGCCGTCCATCGCCACCGATCCGAAGTACAGCTCGCCTTCGGTCAAGATATTCACCCGCACGGTTGCGGCCGAGGTACCGGTTACCACCACCTGGGGGTAGGCACCCGGATTGATACAGGGGCCGGGCGTGTCGCAACCAGGCTGATCAACGAAGCCGTTCCGGGCTGCGGAGGCCTGGGCCGCCGTTGTGGCGGCACCGAGATCAGGCATGTACACCACGGCCGCGAGTGCCGCCGCGTCGGCTGCCCGCTGAGTCTGTCCGGCCCGGGCATACCAGGAGCCAATGTCCACTGCGAAGGCGGCAAAGATCATCAACGGGATCAGGAGAAGTGCCGTCGTCGGAATGACGAAGCCATCCTCGGAGGTCTCGGCCATTTCTGTCTGATCAGGGCAGTCATTCGTTTGGGTGATCATGGTGCGGCTGGCTCCAGTTGCATGACGGTGTAGCCCGACAAGTCAATGCCATCGCCGGGGAAGATGTTGGTGACCCATGACCGGTTGACCTTCACGTACACACCGATGTGATCGATCGAGGCCAACTGAGTCGATCGGGCTGACGGGCACCAGTCGACAGACGGTCCACCGCATTGGAAAAGGTTGGTGTTGGTCGGCGGACTGGTCACGAGATTGGCCAGCTCAGCGGCCGTGTAGTGGTTGCACGACCCAGGTACCGAGGCCGATTCGCAGGCCACCGGAACCCGACCCGAACCCGACGCGTCGTAAATCACGACGTACTCGACGGTGCCGTCCTCGCCTTGCAGGATGGACATAACGCTAAGTAGCGCTTCAAGATCGGCATCGGCATTGTCGCCAAGGTTCGATGCCACACGGGCGCCTTGCCGGCTGGCCTGATTGACCGTTGCTGAGTCTCGCCAAGCCAACCCCATCTCGAGCATGCCGAGAACCATCAGAAGAAGGAAAGGAAGGACAATCACCATCTCGACGAGGACGGCACCAGCCTCTTGGTCTCGATCGGCCCGGCGGCGGGTCGTCTTCTTATTGAAAGATCGTCTCATCATGAGTCTCGCTCTGGCTCGATCCGTACGATCCGGTCGGAGCGTAGGGTTCGGCTATCGCCAATAAATCCGGTGAGGTAGTCGTGGTTCAGTTGGACATAGACGCCGATGTAGTCGGGTGGAGCCGAGACAGCGGATTCCCTGTCGGTGGGGCACCAGTAGCGGTCCACCGAAAGCGTGGTGCTGACGCAGCGCCAATTGTCGGTCTCGAGCGACGTCACCGGGTCCAGATACGGGAGGAAAAAGTCAGCGGCGGTGTAGCGGTTGCAGAGCGTGGTTCCCGCCGGCCCTTGAGGAGCGGTTAGACAGGAAGGTGGCACCGAATCATCCGGACCGTTGGCCCGATAGACGACAACAAAATCCAACGCGTCGAGACCAACCGGCTCAAGCGAGTGCTCGAGGGCTCGGATGATCTGAAAATCGGCGTTGGCCGCATCGCCGTGAACACTGGCCGCTCGGGCGGCGTCACCGGTGGCGTTGGCCAACGTCAGTGAGTTTCGAAGCAGGAACCCGAACTCAAAGATGCCAAAGATCAGTAGCAAGAAGACAGGAGCGACGAAGGCAGTCTCGATCATGGCTGCCCCGCGTTCCTTTCTGAGTGATCTCAGGCCCGGTTTCATGGATCAGTGCATCGGCGATGACACAGACAACCTTGATCAATTTGGGCAAGACACCCCAACGGTGACCGATGACGTTTACTGATTATCGAGTGCCGCTACCTTCTGGCGAACGAGCGGGATGAGCTCTTGGCCGTACAGCTCAGCGTCAGGGAGCGGGTCGTATCCCCTGATCAGCAGGCTGGTAGCCCCTAGCTTGTAGTACTCCACTAGTGCGTCGGAGACAGTTTCCGGCGAGCCAACCAAGGCCGTTGAGTTACCCGGGGCACCGGTAGCGACCGCCAATTTGGTCCAAAGACAGCTGTCGTGGAGGTCTCCGGCCGCAGCGCTGGCCAGTAGTCGTTTTCCGCCGATGTTGTCGGGCTGGCGCGGCGTTCGCCCCTTCAGCCGACCTTCGACCTGGTCGAGAATCTCGTGCGCCCGTTCCCAGGCCAGATCGTCGGTCGGGGCCACGATTGGACGGGTGGAAAGCGAGAAGGTGGGTGTGCGCCCGTAGGCGGCTGAGGCGGCTCGAACCCTTCCCATGAATGCATCGGTGTCGGCCAGCGGCTCACCCCACAACATGAAGACGTCGACGTGAGGGGCCAGAGCCTCGATCGCGGCATCAGACCCGCCACCGCCGTAGATCGGAATGTGTGGTTGTTGGTGACACGGAATGTCCGACTGACCCTTCCTGACCTCGTAAAACTCGCCTTTGTGGTCAAACGGGCCGTCGCTAGTCCACGTCTGGCGGAGCACCTGGGTGTACTCGTCGGTACGCCGATAACGAGTGCCGTGATCGGTGTGGTCACCATCCCGAGCCTGGTCGGCATCGCTCCCACCAGCAATCAGGTGAATAGCCAACCGACCGTTCGACAATTGGTCCAAGGTTGCCAGCTTTCTGGCCGCCACCGTGGGGGCAACGAAACCTGGCCGATGGGCCAGAAGGAACTGCAGACTGGTAGTTACCGATGCCGCATGAGCGCCGACCATGAAGCCGTCAGGAGCAGTCGAGAAATAGCCAATCAGGACTCGGTCAAAGTCGGCTTCTTCATGGATCCGGGCTGTTTCGGCCACAACATCGGCGCTGAAAATCGGACCGCTGGGCGGCACGATTTCTGACGACACCTGTGGAGCTATCCAACCGATCATCTCGACGGGCATGGGAAGTGTTCTAGTTGTTGTCGCGCCAGTCGAGCGAGCGGAGATCGCCGAAGAGCAACTCGAGGTCGCCTTCTGGCCGGTCGTTACTGACAACTTCGACGATTTCAACCGGCTCTCGATCGTGGCCCATGGCATCGGCCAAGCCCAGCATGGCGGCCATCAGGATCGATCCTTGATGACGAGGGCGAGGGGATGGTTCGGGCAGACCATCAGTATGGCCCAAAAGAACTACTAGTTGTATGTCGAACCATCCTCACATACCCAACAAGAGGGCCGAAGGGGAAGGCCTATGGGCGATTCCGCAGTGACTTTCAAGACCTTTAGTTTTCGCAGCAAAGAGCTTCTCGCAACGCTCTTCGCAGTACTCCTCCTTTCGACGGTCGCCACCACGATCGTTTTGCCACGCCCGGCCTCTGCCGCGGTCGGCAACCCCGATCTGACGCTCGGTCATGTGCCTGGTCCCAGCGGGGCCGACGTCGAGACCGGCACGGCCATCTTCGACGGTCAAGGTCAATGCGGCGGCGCCGCCCCCGCCGCTCCGCCTGTCCCGTATCCCGGTAACGACTGTGCTGCCACCGACAACGTTGTGCGAACCAACGACTTGGTCAACTACGGCTATTCGGTCGGCGTGTCAAACTTGCTCGGGTCGACTGACCCCGGTGGGCCCGAACATGTCGACGACGTCTACTTCACCCAGACCATCACTCCGACCGGCCCCGACGCAGTGGTGGCATTCGACGGCATCCCCTTCGCCTGCAACACCGGAATCAACCCCAACACCGGCAACCCGTACGACCCCCAGTCACAGATCATCTCGCTCCCCGGCGGATCCTCCCAGCTCATCTGCAACGTCGGCCGTCTCACCGGACCGTCGCAGACGATCTTCATGCAGACCAAGGTTCGGGTCGACGGAGCCTCGAAAAACAACGCGTCATTCATCTCCACTGACACCTTCTGCGATGGCGCGCCAGAAGACCCGATCGGCACCCCGGCCGGCGGCTGCACCGTGGTCACTGACCGAACCGACGTCGATGGCGTCAACACCGCCGATCTGACCCCCGACCACGAAACCTACATATCGGCGGCTCCTCAGTTCGACCTGGCCAAGAACAAGTACGGACCGAACGCCACCGGCATCATCACTCACCCCGATACCGGCGAACTCGGGTACCGCTACCGCTTCTATCCAACCATCGAGGTCGACCCGACCGCTGATGGCAAGGGCAGCTCACCCCTCGACGGCGACATCACATTCCAGGACATGATGTACGTCACGGGGACCACAACCCCCATCCCCGGCTTCGAGATGAACCCGGCCCCCGGAACGGACTGCTACTGGAACAACCACGGTGGCCGTCCCATCCCGTTCGGCAAGATCCCCTACGGCTCGAACCCCGATCGCAACGTGGCCGACACCGGCACCGTTAGCTGTACCCAGGCCGCTCCCGGCGACCCCATCGAGATCACCCTGGTCGGCACCGACACCACCGGCAGCCACTTCCCGACCTACGGATCGAACGGCGTCACGACCCTCCAGCCGCCGTACTACGTCGCCGCCATGTACCAGTACATCTGGGTTCCTTTCTCGATCATCGATCGCTACGACCCGGCCGCTGTCTGCGACGCTGATGACACCGCAGCTGGCTTCACCGCCCCCTTCTGCGGCGAACTCGACGACACCGGCACCTTGCCAATAACCAACTGTCTCGAGGCCTTCGACCCCGACGCCATCGATGCCAACGGCGACCCCATCTCCAACTATGGCGACGGCGTCGAGCCGGGTGTCTATGGCGCCGGCGATGGCAACAACAACTGCCGCAACACCAGCATGCGACTCACCAACGCCGGCGGCTCCAGTAAGTACTACAACCGCAAAGTCGTCGACGGCGGCTGGGTCGGTGGCGTACCCGTCGGCCAGACCAGCTATCACACCGGTGACGGCCCCCTCGAGCCCAACCAGTACATCGCCGTCGCCTCTCGCTTCTACAACAGCGGCACCTTCCCGTTCACCGGCGGAGCCCTCTGCGAGAAGATCGACAACAT
>CALHBU010000084.1 GCA_937930655.1 uncultured Acidimicrobiales bacterium
CCGACCACGATGGCGATCGGACTGGCGGCTCTGATTCCGAGGTGGACGATGGGGGAGCGGGAGCCGATCATGCGGCGCTCTCCGTGCTCTCTGCCTGGTTTACCCGAGCGAGGGCGAGCATGCCGATGGCCACGGTGGCGAGCACCACGACTTCGCCAAGGGTGTCCAGGGCTCGGAGGTCGGTGAGAATCACATTGACCAGGTTTTTGCCTCCGCCTTCTTGGACAGCCTGCTCGGTGATCTCGCCAACCGGAGGGCTACCAGCGGGGGAAGAGGCGGCCGACGCCAGAGCGAGAGTGACACCAACCCCGCCGATCCCGGCGATGGTCATCCGAACGGTCTTCCACGTGTTGTCAGACGTCGGAAAACTGTGCCGCAGCCGTCCGAGCCCAAGCACGAAGCCAACGACGATGATGGTTTCGACAAGTAGCTGCGTGAGGGCGAGATCGGGTGCGCCGTAGGAAACGAAGAGTGCTGTCATGCCAAGACCGACCGCACCGAGGGCCAAGGCGGCCCCAAGACGGGAGCCAACGAAGGTGCCAGCGACGGCCGAGCCAACAATTACTGCCGCCAGGAACGGTTCGACGGGGTTGTTCCAGGGATCGAGTTGGGTGTTGGAGAGTTCAGCAAGGAACGGAAGGGTGGCCACGCCAGCGACTGCAGTCATGGTTGCGACATAGACGGGCAATGAGCCGTGTTGAACGCGTGCCGTCAGCCAGGGAGCGATCGCGAGCACGCCGTCGATGCTGGCATCAGCTCGATTGGCTCCAATCGGGTTGGGTGCCGGTTGTACGCCCCGTCTTGTGACCACGACCCCGACGATGGAGCCGATCACGAGAATGCCAAGCGAGACAACGAACGCAGTTTTGAAGCCAGGCCAGGGAATGAGCTTGTACGCATCGGCTGCGGCGTTGAGCTCGACCGCAGCGTCGGAAACCAACCGGTTGGGGGCTGCAACAAAGATGTAGCCAGCAAGGCCGGCGGTTGCTAGCAAGAGGGCCGGCGCGGTCATCGTCGGCCGGCTGGGCTTCACCGGGGTTGCTGGTCCCGGGCCAAACACGCTCAGTAGAAAGCGAACGGTGTAGGCCACGGTGAGAACCGATCCAACGATGACAGCTGCGGAGAAGACGACTTGTTCGGTCCCTTTCAAACCCAGCACCGCTTCGATGGCGGCCTCTTTGGCCATGAACCCGAGCAGTGGTGGCGCACCGGCCATCGACAACCCGGCGGCGACTGCAGCTCCGCATGCCAACGGCATGGTGCGCCAAAGGCCGCCCAACTTGGCGATGTCGCGGGTTCCTGTTCGGATATCGATCTCGCCCACCACCAGAAACAGCGTCGCTTTGAACAGGGCATGAGCGAGGAGGATGGCGATCCCGGCAAAGACGGCCTTCGGTGTGCCGATTGAGAACAGCGTCACCAGTAGCCCGAGTTGTGAGACGGTGCCCCACGCCATGATCAGCTTGGCATCGCGATGGCGAAGGGCCCCTATGCCACCCCACAGCATCGACGCGATCCCAAGGGTGGCCCCCAGTGTTTTCCAAATGGCTGTGTCGGCGAAGACTGGGCCCATCACCGCCATCAGAAAAACGCCGGCTTTCACCATGGTGGCGGAATGGAGGTAGGCGCTCACGGGCGTGGGCGCGGCCATGGCGCCGGGAAGCCAGACGTGAAAGGGAACCTGTGCCGATTTGGTCGCTGCTCCGAGAAGGATGAGCACCGCCGCCACTACTCCCACGGTTCCGGTGGCCGGTTCGAACTCATCCAACACAGTCGTGGTGTTCTCTCTAACTAACAACAGCAAGCCAGCCAGCAGCGCCAGACCTCCGGCGCCGGTGATCATCAGCGCTCGCCGCGCTGCGGTACGGACTGCTTCGTCGATGTGTTTATGGCCAACCAACAGGAAGGACGTGATCGAGGTGAATTCCCAGAAGATGAAAAGGGTCCAAACCGAGTCAGCCCAAACCAGGCCGAGCATCGACCCGGAGAAAGCCAGGAGCGACGCGGCAAAGCGAGCATCGGGTTTTGCGGTCGGCCCGAAGTAGCCGGTCGAGTAGACGAAGACCATCGCTCCGATGCCCGAGACCAGCAACGTCATCAGAAGGGCGACCGAATCGACACTGAACCGCAGTGAGAGGCCGAGGCCTTCCACCCACTGCAACTCGGAAAGGGCTGGACCGGAATCGCCGGCCAACTGGAAAAGAGCCCACACGGTGGTGGCGAACGGTGGCCCAGCCGCGACAATCAATCCAGCGCTCATCGAGCGCCGACCAAGAAGGCCGGCGGCGACGACACCAACGAGATGTGCTGCAAGCAGCCCAACGAGCATGCCTGCGATCGTATTGAGTTATAGTGACGCATGCAACGGAATAGCTATTATTAAATATGTCTATTGTGCGCGCCATTTCTTGTTGCGGCGCTTGTGCGCAACCACTGCCAACGTGGTCTTGAAGCGCGATGTCTTCAGTCGCTAGCTTTGAAAGCGGCTTTTGTGATAGCTGTTATCAAGTGTCTATGTTGCAAGCCCCGCAGACAGATGTTCCGTCGTGGACCTTTCTCACCAACCACGCCCACGTTCTCATAGCGATCGCTCGGGACCCGGAAGCTCGCCAGCGAGACATTGCCTATGCAGTAGGTGTCACGGTCGGCGCAGTCCAAAGGATCATCTCCGAACTAGAAGACGACGGCTACCTCAGCAGTGAGCGGGTGGGTCGTCGGAATCGCTACCAGGTGAATGACAGTCTTTCGCTCCGGCATCCGCTGGAGGATCAGCACACAGTCAGCGATCTCATAACTTCACTCGATCAGTAGTGCGGTGTTTCGCACCGAGTTGGTTGGGTGGTTGTGTGGATGGGTGTGTAGATGCAACAACAAGAAGGGCCAAATGACTCTCTAGGTACTTCTGCTTCTTGTCGAAGGTAGATGCAGCTACACGGCATCTCAACGCATCGACAACAGGAGCACAGCCAGCACATGAGCGAGACCACGAACACCAAGGCGCCACGGAAGCGCCGGATGAAGCGCAAGATTGCTGCTGTCGCAGCCGGTTTGGTCTCGATTACGGGGGCAGCAGGGGCCTCGGTCCTCGTTCAGAACTTCATGGCGGCCGAGTTCAATGCAGGCGCTCCGCCGTGCTTGATCAAAGTCGCTGGCGACGACATTGCCTTTGACGGCTTTGACTTCACGACGTCCGGCACCACGACCGTGAACGGCGTTGGCGTCACTCAAGAGGTCGTCACTATCGACGGTCTGACCGGTGACAAGGTCTGGTCGCAGGACGTCTACCGCATCGAAAACAACTGTGATGTCGATCTCGAAGTCTCGATCGTGTCAGGCGCCCAGGCCGGAGTGTGGACCGAGAAGTACCTCGAGGTCTGGCTTGGTGACACTATGGCTCCGACCGACTATCCCGGCATCGTTGCCGGTGAGTACGACGCCTCACCGCTCGTCTTTGAGGTCGGCGGTCCTACCAACGCCGCCACCGGTACCGTCACCGTTCCCGCAGGTGACTGGGTCCCGGTTGGCCTGATCGTTACCACTGGCTCGGCAGCTGTCGGCTCGGGTGACGCAACGTGGACCGTTCACGCCGAGATGCCGTAAGCGAACGTTTCATCCTCCGATGAGCCAACGAGCAGTTCTCGCCGCGGCCGTCCGCCTTGACCCTGAGCCACAAGCTCGGGTCGGGGCGGACACTGGCGCGGAAGAGAACTACTGGCCGATGTTCTGGAGTTCGGTGCAGGCCGCACTGCTTACCGTCGTCGCAGAGTTCTTCTTCACGATCTACATCGCGTTGCAGCGTGGCATCGCGGTGGAGTTGCGACTTTGGAAGAACGTCCTTCCGTTTTTGGCCATGGAGACTCAACGGCCGATGTTCGAGTCGATCATTCGATGGTCGAGCATCGCCACCGCTATCACGCTCATCATCTTCTCGGTTATGGCGTTTGTCCGACCGCAGCGTCTCCAGGTGCAAGCCGGTCGTGCCTTTGCCTGGCTCAACATTGCCCTCATCGGCGCGCTCAACCTGTCTCGATCATGGTGGTTCGAGGTAAGTCTCGAGCCGGCTCAGTGGATGTACGGAATGGTGTTGGTCGGGCTTGTCGGGCTTGCAGTCTCGTTGACGCTTGTGAACATCGACTTCCGTGATCGTGAGTCGGAATGAACCTCAAGGTCGTTGTTGTGGTCGTCATGGCCTGGATGTTGGCGCTTGCCCAGCCCGCCAGCGCGTCGGTGACGGTCGCCAACGAGATGCGTGCCTCAACGGCGGTCACAAAGCCTGGGCTCGAGCTCTACCGGTACGGAACGGGCATACCTAAAGTCGCTGATTTTTCGGGTGGCACGCACGATGCGACGGTGGCGTCGGGTAGCTCACTAGAGCTCGATCTGGCCGGTGCGTTTGCCGACTGGTGGGACGGCGACTGGCAACAGCGTCAGTGCTTCGATGTCACCTCGGCCGATGCCGAGTCTGAGTACCCGTTGCGCTTCGAGGTGGACACCACGTCAGCGGTGACAACCGGTGCCGATATCCGGGTGGTCGACGATGCCACCGGCGTGCTGCTGAGGTCCTACTCCGAGGGTTCGTTCCCCGCCGTCGACTCGGTCGTATGGGCTCAGGCCGAGCCTCTGCTGGCCGGCACATCGACGTACTGCGTGTACTTCGACAATCCGTTGGCAACGACGGTGTCCGATGAGATCGGCGTCTTTACCTACACGACCGGCCAGGACGTTGCTCACTACACGATGTCCGATCGCTACTACGGCGGCAACGGTGTGAACAGCCGACTCACTGTGGTCTCGTACTCCAATGCCAACACCGTCTCTGATGGCGCCACCACCGTTGTGCTCAACGCGGGTGGGACCCACACCTTTAGTGGGCTCACCGAGGACTCGGTGATCACCTCGACGGGGCCCATCGATGCCAACTATGACCGCGATGGACGGGAGACGCCGATCCCCGAGGGGTACGCCGATAGTCAGTTCAGCTTTCCGACGAGCCGCTACGTCGAGCGGTTCTGGGTCCGTTCCCCGCATGCTGTGACCACAGTCGAGGCAGTCTCCGATGGCGTCGTGATTGCTTCGGTCGTCGTCGGTCCGGCCAGCGGGTCAGTTGTGCTGAATGCCCCCGGTGTTGGCGCCGACCCTGTCTCACTTCGATCGACCACGGGTGACGAGTTTGTTGCCCTTCACATCGGAACAAACCGACAGGACTCCATGATCGGCGTGCCGTGGTTCGGTGACATGCTGTACGGCGTCGCGTCGAACAATTTGAACCTTGGTGCTCTAGCTCCCACCACCGTGTCGTGGGTCGCCAGCAATGGCTCGTCGAATGCTGCGGACCCAGTGGCCATCGACTCGCTCAATGTTGTCGGTGGCAACGGGGCCTTTGGCAATGGCCGGGCCTATGCCGTTTCGGGACCGGACTACTTTCACGCCGCTCAACAGGCCGACAACGACGGCACCGAGGTCACCTCGTTCTTGCCTAGACGTTTGTTGGGCGAAACTTTCCGCACGCCGATCTCGTCGCGCTACTTCACCATCGCGTGCCCAACGGCAGGCACGATGATCCAGATCAACGGGGGAGTGGCCGCTCCGTGCACTGGCGTAGGTGTCGGCCACTATTACTCCGGTTTCGGCTTCCAAGCCGCCGGCACCCTCATTGAGGCCGACCATCCGATCTTCGTTTACTACGAGGCTTCGGGGAATCGAAACGAGATGAACCTGCTGGGGCCGAGAAGCAACCTCCCTCACACCACCTCGGTTGTCAACGTTGCCCAACCGGTTGAGGAGTTGAGTGTTTGTGGGAGCTGGACGTCACCGCTACTGCCAGTCGACGGCGTGTTCGGCCAAGCTTCCGCTCAGTTCTCGACTCCAACTGACACCACAGTTTCTCTGCAGATCTCGACCGATGGTTCCGCCTTCTACGGTCCCGACGGAACAGCCGCTACCTCGTTTTCCGATGGCGACCTTGTTCCGTACCTTGCTGACTATGCCTCGACTGCCCAGCTCAGGATCGAGCTCTGTACCGATGACGGCTCGGCTACCCCTGCGGTGGATCAATTCGAGATCGAATGCAATCTGGTTGAACCGCTGGTCCCCGTCGACAATGTCGTACCGGTGACGGTTTCGTCGCCCGATGCGGGCACGTCCGAGCCTTTGTTTCGGGTGTACCAGCAGTCGCCGGGGGCCTGGCTTGGGTCGGTTCGTTATGTGGGTGGAACCAATCTCGCCGACTCGGCCATCACGGTGTGGACCGACCACTTCACCAGCCAGATCTCATCGTCGGGCGGAGTCGTGACCGACCCGAGCCCGACCTTTTCGCACCTCACCGCCGAGCCGTACACGCTCAGCATCAAACACAAGACCGCACCGGGCGGGTCATCGACTTTCGACATCGCCGTGGTCGACATCGACGGCGTGAGGGACGAAGTGGGAGTGAGCGTGACCTTGGTCGGATGATTGCAGCAGTCAGCTGCCGGATCCTCCGGGCATCGCGCTCACCACCCGGAAGTGCCGGGCTCGCCCTTGAACGGGCCGACGACGTCGTCAGTGATCCATCCGCCGTAAAAGCCTCCGGCCTGTGGTCTCACCGCTTCCCCGTCGACCGTGCACTCGGCACGGTCGGGGTAGAAGGAAACCCACCCTGCATGCTCCGCGAACTCCGGGTACGGATCGGGGTAGCGCCAGCCAATCGGTTCGACCGTTCCTGTCACCGCCAGGTACTCGGCCGCACCCTTCCATTCACAGTGCGACGATCCGGACGTCACAACCAACCGTCCTGGGATGAGTGCTTCCGGAGGTACGTAGAAGGTGGGTGGATGGGATGTCTCGAGGATTCGCACCGACCGGTCTGCGGAGGCGAGAAGACCATCGGCGCTGCTGACCTGCACTCGGCGCTCGTCTGGCACGACGGCTGGGGGTCGTGGGAAGTCCCACACTGAGTCCTGTCCGGGGCCGGGTTCTTCGGCGAACGGAGGTCGGCTCTGGCCCCGATTGGTCCATTTGTCACGAGCCTGTTGTAGCCAAGCTGGTTCGTCGCGGTTCATCTGTAGACCATCTTCCGAGACCTCTGATCTGTCAACGTGTCCTTGAGACTTCATGGCCAGCGGTCGGAGTGGTTGTTTTACGCTGAGCCGATGGGGAGCATTCGACCGGCCATCTTCGCTGCCGTTTGCCTGTTGGCGTCTTCTTGCACACAAGACGCCGACACAGACGCAGAGGCCACTGAACAGAGTGCTTCGACCGTCTCCCCGGCAACCGAAAGCGAAGGGGTGGACGCGACAGCGGTCAGCACGAGCCAATCCAGCTCAGCACCCGGTTCGCTAGCAATCGAGTTGTTGGCCATCGCCGAGCCGAGCGGTCTACTTCTCGAACGATGGCGCGATTTGGGTGCCCATGGCTACGGCATCGGTCCTGCTCGATCGACCGAGCAAGGCTGGAATGATTTAGGCGATCGGCTCTCGGGCATCGACGTTAACGAGTTCCGGCTGAGTTGGGGAATCGACTCTGGCGCTCATCTGGTCGTCGTCGAAGGCACGACCGATGGGATCGCAGCGGCTCGGACCGAGATCGAACCAATGGCTGATCTGATTTTGGGTGGAGATCAGTGGGTGGCGGGGTTGAGCCGGCGCGTTCAGGCAGAGATCTGGGAGTTGGAGGATCTTGCGGACGTCCTCGTGGCGATACGTGAGCCGGGAGGAGCTTGCGTTGGGAGCGACGCTCAGCGCCTCTGTCCTCTTGGGCCGGAGGTCGGTCCTTCGGCGCCGCCGCCACAGCTGATACTCGAAGGTCCACCGACGAGCCTCGGTGTACCCTTCGACGTCCGCTTTCTGGACCGCGAAACTCAGAGGCTTCGTGGAGTTGGTGGACGAAACAGCGTGAGCTGGGTAGCGCAAGGACAAGCGGTCCTGGAGTTCACCGTCGCAGATCCACAGGCCCGAGGATCACGGGTTTTCGCAGCCAACTCGCTTGGTGGGACCCTCGTGGTGATAGAAGAGGCCACGCTCAACGAAGACACTGAGGGTGGGCGGGTCGCCCTCTACGAACCAAACGGCTCCGGCCACAACCTCGGTGGGGTGCCTGTCGGCTGGGTTCTCGATGGGCTAGCTCTCACGGCGCGCAACATTGACAACTCGTCCGAGTACGAGGTGATTGTGGTTGGCAAGGATGAGGGCGGCCGGCCTATCGCCGTGGTGGTCGACGCTGACGAAGCGATGAGGGGAATCCTTCAGGATTCTGTGCCTGGCCTCGACGCACTCCCTCAAATCGATCTAGGCATCGACCAAGCATGGACGCTCCCACAATGGACACCAGCCGGTGTCACCGTTGTAGCCGAGCGAGCCGATGGTTGGTATCTGGTCGATGATGTCCAGGGAGCACGGGCCGATTTGCTCCGCTCAAGCCACCCCATAATCGGCTACGCCGTCGATCAGTCAGCCCGACACGTCGTCTTCGCTGTCGATGGCCCGGCTGGGATTGTCAACTACTGGGCAAGTAACGACCAGGTGGTCGAGCTGACAACCGCCTCCTCCTCGATGGCCTGGTCCGGCTCGCACGGGCCATAGGTCAGTCACAGATCAGAGATGAAGCGTGATCTCAAACCCCGTCAGAGCTATATTTTGGCTTGTGCCCTCGGCAGGATTCGAACCTGCGCACACGGATCCGGAACCCGATGCTCTATCCCCTGAGCTACGAGGGCAGGGGCGCTCGATGGTAGCGGGTCTCCGCTGTTTCCCGTCTGGGTTGTTGCTCCGCCACCCCGTTTCAAATAGCGACTGCCCGCTTCCGGAGAGTCGGTACGATCGGCTGCCATGATCAAGGACGATCTGCTTGCCGCTGTTCACGATGCCCTCGGTGCCCTGGGCATAGCCGACGTGCCAAACGGCGTGGTGGTGGAGCGTCCCAGCAACCTCGAGCACGGTGATTGGTCGACCAACGCCGCGCTGGTGTGCGCCAAGGCAGCTGGCCGCAACCCACGAGAGCTTGGGCAACAATTAGCTGACCATCTCGGGGAGCATCGACCAGCCCATGTCGACTCGCTCGAGATCGCCGGCCCGGGTTTCGTCAACTTCCGGCTAGCCAACACCTGGCTCTACGACGTTCTGATCGCAGCCGTTGCCGATGGTGAGGCCGACTTTGGTCGGATCGATCTTGGTGGCGGCAAGCGAGTGAATGTCGAGTTCGTGTCGGCCAATCCGACAGGTCCCCTCCACGCCGGCCACGGCCGCTGGGCCGCCTACGGAGATTCCCTCTGTCGCATCTTCAACCGGTGCGGCTATCAGTCCCACGCCGAGACGTACATCAACGATCGCGGCGTGCAGATCCAACGGTTCGGGGAGTCGTTGGCGGCCAGAAAAGTGGGTGAAGAACCACCGACCGACGATCACTACATGGGCCAGTACATCATCGAGTGGGCGGCCGAAATGCCCGACGATGTTGACCCCGCGGTGTGGGGGGTCGAGCATGCCCTGGCCGATCAGAAGGCGGCATTGGCCGCCATGCATGTCGAGTTCGACACCTGGTCGAGCGAGAAGGCCTCGGTAGAAGCCGGGCACATGGAGTCAGCCATGGAACGGCTGAAAGAAGGTGGCTACGTATTCGAAGAAGGTGGAGCCACCTGGCTGCGCACCACCGACTTCGGTGACGACAAGGATCGTGTCCTCATCAAGAGCGACGGCGAAGCCACCTACATGCTTCCCGACATCGGTTACCACGAGAGCAAGTTCGAACGGGGCGACCTGGTCATCGATGTCCTCGGTGCCGATCATCACGGTTATGTGGCCCGGATGAGCGCCGCTCTTCAGATGCTCGGCCATGCCAAGGAGGACTACGAGGTCATCATCGGCCAGAACGTCAAGCTGATGCGTGACGAAAAAGAGGTGCGGCTCTCGAAGCGCACCGGCACCATGATCGAGATCAGCGATCTGGTTGACGAGGTCGGTCCCGACGTGGCTCGGTTTGCCTATCTGCTGCAGTCGATTGACACCTCGCAGACAATTGACATCGATGTGCTCAAGGCTCAGGCCTCTGAGAACCCGGTCTTCTACGTGCAATACGCCCACGCCCGAATCCACTCCATTGGTCGACAAGCTGACGAGCGTGGTATCGAGCGGGCGCCCCTGGCCGATGCCGATCTCTCCACTCTGGTCCACGAGCGCGAACTGGAGCTACTTCGGCAACTTTCGTCGCTCGCCGAGCTCATCGAGATTGCGTGCAACGACCGGGCCCCTCATCGCATTACCAACTGGGTCCGCGACGTCGCCGGTGCCTACCACGGGTTCCAGCACGACTGTCCTGTTCTTCGGGACGATGTCGACCCGGCGCTCCAACAGGCCCGCCTGTGGCTGGTCGAGGCCACCCGTATCGGGCTGTCCGTCGGCCTGGACCTCCTCGGTGTCGACGCCCCGAAGGAGATGTAGCGATGGCTGGTCCTGTTCCCTGGCATCTGCTGCCTGAGAATTCTTCGGTTGGCTCCAAAGGTCAGCTGATGATCGCCGGCTGCGACACCCTTGAGTTGGCCGCCGAATTCGGCACGCCCGTCTTCGCCTACGACGAAGAGCACCTGCGGGCCCGTTGCCGGGAGGCGGTTGCTGCGTTCGGGAGCCATGCCACCTATGCCACCAAGGCGTTCCTCTGCGGAGCGATGGCCAAGCTGGCCCACGAGGAGGGCATGAGCCTCGACGTCGCCACCGGGGGAGAGCTCCATCTGGCACTGGCGGCCGGTGTTCCGGCCGACCGGCTGGTCATGCATGGCAACAACAAGTCGGTCGCCGAGCTGGCGATGGCGTTGGAAGCGGGCGTCGGCCGCATCGTGGTCGATGCCTTCGAAGAGCTCGATCGGATCGAGCAGCTGGTGGCGGGGGGTACGACCAATCCAAACGAGGCCCCGCAGAAGGTATTGCTTCGGGTCACACCCGGGGTCGAGGCCCACACCCATGAGTTCATCAGCACCGGTCAGGACGACTCCAAGTTCGGCTTCACCGTCTCTACCGGCGTGGCTGCAGCTGCGGTCGAGCGGGCCAAGGCCAGTGAGTCGGTGGAACTGGTCGGTATCCACGCCCACATCGGGTCTCAGGTGTTTCGGGCCGAGTCGTTCGCCGAAGCGGTCTCTGTTCTCGGTGCCTTCGCCCAGCCGTTCGGTCTTCCCGAGCTGGTGATTGGCGGCGGGCTTGGGGTGGCGTACGTCGAAGGCGAGGAAGCGCCCACTATCAGCCAATGGTCGAAGATCGTGCTGGACGGTGCCGCAGCCGCTGGCATCACGGCCAGCATCGGGGTCGAGCCGGGCCGGTCCATCGCAGCAGCGGCAGCCGTCACTCTTTACACCGTCGGCGTTCGTAAGGATCTGGCCGGCATTCGAACCTACGTGGCGGTCGACGGCGGCATGAGCGACAACCCCCGACCGGTTCTGTACGGCTCGGGCTATGAGTCGTGTCTGGCCCGAGCGGTCGAAGCTCCTCGACCCCTGCCGGCCCGGGTCGTCGGGAAACACTGTGAGTCCGGCGACCTGCTGGTCCGCGATGGTCATTTGCCCGACGACCTAGCTCTGGATGACATCCTGGCCACCCCGGTGACTGGCGCCTACGGCCACTCCATGGGATCGAACTACAACAAGGTGCTCCGCCCGCCGGTGGTCTTCTGTCGAGACGGTGATGCCAGGCTGGTCGTGCGGCGGGAAACCTACGACGATCTTCTGCTCACTGACCTAGGATTTTGAGATGACTTCAACCGTGAAAGTCGGACTCCTTGGCTGCGGCATTGTCGGTGGTTCGCTGGTCGAACTGCTGGCCGAACGCGGCCCGGCCATCGAGGCAGCCGCCGATCTGCAGATCGAGATCGGTTCGGTAGCCGTTCGTAGTGCCAGCAAGGAACGACCCGGTCTCGACTCCGCTCTTCTCACCACCGATGCCCGAGCTCTCGTGAACGACCCCACCATCGATGTGGTGGTGGAGGTCATTGGTGGCATCGAGCCGGCCCGCGAACTCATCCTTGATGCGTTGAAGTCGGGCAAGCCGGTCATCACCGCCAACAAGGAGCTGTTGGCCAATTGTGGTGCCGAGCTGTCGGCCGCAGCTGCCGCCGCCGGAGTCGACCTGTTGTTCGAAGCAGCGGCTGCCGGCGCCATCCCCATCGTTCGTCCATTGCGAGAGTCGCTCCTGGGCGAAGACATCACCCGGGTGATGGGCATCGTCAACGGCACCACCAACTTCATCCTCACCCGTATGACCGAAGACGGGGCCGATTACGGCGATGCCCTGGCCGAGGCTCAGCGTCTCGGCTACGCAGAGCGCGACCCCACCGCCGATGTCGAGGGCTACGACGCTGGTGCCAAGGCCGCCATCATGGCTTCGTTGGCCTTCGGAGCCCGGGTAGTGGCCGGCGACGTCTATCACGAAGGAATCTCCGAGGTTTCCCAAGCCGACATCGCCTTCGCCAACCGGCTCGGTTACGAGATCAAGCTGCTGGCTATTGCCGAGCTTTTCGAGGGCGCTACGTCGGCCGACACCGAGATCGGCGTACGGGTCCACCCAGCCATGGTGCCCCGGGAGCATCCGCTTGCTTCGGTTCGGGACAGCTTCAATGCCGTCTTTGTTGAAGGCGCAGCCGCGGGCGAGATGATGTTCTACGGACGAGGTGCCGGCGGGCGGCCAACGGCCAGCGCGGTGCTGGGCGATCTCATCGACGCCAGCCTCAACCTGGCTCACAACACCCATCGCCGGGTGCCCGGTGGTGAGGCGGCGAAAATTCGCCCCATCGACGAACTCGAGAGCGCTTACTACGTCAATCTCGAGGTCACCGACTCACCCGGCGTGCTGGCCGCTGTCGCCGGCGTGTTTGGCTCCCACGGTGTGTCCATCCGTTCGATGGAGCAGGAAGGCCTTGGCGACGAGGCCCGTGTTGTCTTCATCACCCACGCGGCCAAGGAGCGAGCCATCCAGGCCACCATGCAAGACCTGCGCTCGCTCGACTCGGTCTCGGGAGTGCAGAGCTTCATGCGAGTAGTTGGTCAGTAGTCCTGCTCTCTTATCTCTCCACCCGCGGTTCCGCCCCTGAGTTGTCATTCGGCGAGGCCCTGCTCACCGGTCTTGCCGTCGACGGTGGTCTTTACTGCCCTGCCGAGGTCCCGCCTCTTCCGGCATTGGATGGTCGAACCTCCTATGCCGACATAGCCGGCGCCATCATGTGGCCGTTTGTCGAGGGAAGCATCGAGCGAGACGTGTTCGAGTCAATGGTCGCCGAGGCCTACGCAAGCTTTCGAGATCCGGCGGTCTGCCCGATTGTCGAGCTTGGCGACAACCACTACCTGCTAGATCTGGCCAAAGGGCCAACGCTGGCCTTCAAGGATGTGGCGCTCCAATTGGTTGGGCGGCTGCTCGACCACGAGCTCGAGAAGCAGGGTCGCCGGGTCACCGTGCTTGGCGCTACCTCGGGCGATACGGGCTCGGCGGCCATCGAGGCGCTGCAGGGTCGGGACAATGTCAGTGTGGTCATCCTTCACCCCAAGGGTCGGGTGTCGGAGGTACAACGACGGCAGATGACCACCGTCGATGCCGCCAATGTGCGAAACGTGGCCATCGACGGCTCGTTCGACGATTGCCAGGATTTGGTGAAGGCGGCCTTCAACGACACTGCCCTCCGGGAAGAGTTCGGGTTGGCGGCGGTCAACTCGATCAACTGGGCGCGGGTGATGGCCCAGATCGTCTATTACGTCACGTCGGCCCGGGCCGTTGCTCCGGTTGTCGATGGCGCAAGCCAGCCGGTGTCGTTCACGGTGCCCACCGGCAACTTCGGCAATGTGCTGGCCGGCTGGTATGCCAAGCGAATGGGCCTGGCGGTCGACCAGTTAGTGGTGGCCAGCAACCAGAACGACATTCTTCCTCGCTTCTTCGAGACCGGTCGACTCACCGCTCGTCCGGTGGCACCATCGCTCAGCCCCAGCATGGACATTCAGGTGTCCTCGAACTTCGAGCGGCTGCTGTGGGAAGCAAGCGGGCGAGATGGCAAGGCCATCGATCAGCTACTCACCGCCTTCCGGGCCGATGGCGATGTCGATGTCCCATGGGTCGACGGGTTGCGAGCCGAGTTCGACACAGGCCGACTGGACGACGATGGCATCCTGGCCGAGATCAAACTGGTCCACGCGCAGCTCGGGCTTCTGATCGATCCCCACACCGCGGTCGGTACCTATGTGGCTCGCCAGGCGCGTCGGGACAACTCGGTACCGATGATCACCCTCGGCACAGCCGACCCGGCCAAGTTTCCCGATGCGGTCGAGAAGGCCACCGGCGTCCGACCGGCGCTTCCGCCGTTCCTGTCTGAGCTGATGTCGAGGCCCGAGTATCTGGTCGACGCCCCCAACGATCTTGGCGCGGTGGCTTCCGAGATGCGGGCGCTCGGCTGACCTCAAGTTCTGCTGGTCCCGAAGAACTGTGGGTTCCGAGTGCCGTTTTCGGCGCTGTGGGCTGACAGTTGCGGGTGGGGGGTTGTTGACCGACGGGTAGTGAGGCTCTCGGCGGCCCGTTACCATTCGCCTGACCTGCGCCATCGACCGCCCGGCCGACATCGTGCCCCGCTTTCCCTTTCCCGGGGCCTTACACATGGAGTGTTCCGTGAGCGACCAAGCGATCGCCGAACGCGTAGAACTAGACAAAAAAGACAAGAGCGAGCTGCAGGCCATCGTCACCGCCCTCGGTGGCAAGGCCAGTAGCCGCTTGAAGAAGGCTGACCTCATCGACTCGATTCTCGAACTCTCGGGTGTCATTCAGTCCGGTGATGACGGCGCCAGCGACGTGGAACCCTCGGCCGCAGACGCGGGCGACGGTGGCCAGGCGGAAGAAGCTCCGGCCGGCGACGCACCAGCGGCCGATGGCCCTGCGGCAGAACAGCAGGGTGGCGACACGGTCGCCCAAAGTCAGTCGTCGGACGACACGACTGACGTCGAAGCTTCCACGAGCGACCCGGTCGACCAATCGGGCGGCGCTGCGTCGGGCGGCGAGTCCGGTGCCCGGCAGGGTCAATCAAGTCGAGGCGGGTCTGATCAGACCGGGTCCAAACAAAGCGGACCCGGTAGTCGCCGAGGTCGGGGCAAACGTCGCCCCGACGAGCCACCGGCCGAGTGGGAGACAGAACTCCAGGGTGGCAAGACCGAGAAATCGGGCAAGCCTCAGCGAGGAGATGCCAGCCAATCAAAGGGCGGCGGCAGCAACGGTGGAGGCAACAACGCTGGCGGCGGCAACAATCCCAACAACCAGCCCTCGAATTCTGAGGGTGAGGATTCCGAAGGGAATCGTCGACGACGGCGTCGAGGGCGCGGTCGAGACCGCGACGACAACATCGATGCCGCCAACCAGGAACCCATCGAGGTCACCGGAATTCTCGATCTTCGAGATGACGGCTACGGCTTTCTTCGAGTCGATGGTTTGCTTCCCTCGAAGGACGATGTCTACGTGCCGGTCAAGATGGCCCGCCAGTTCGGTCTTCGCCGCGGCGACCTGGTCACCGGTGTTGCCCGGGCGGCCAACCGCAACGAGAAGAACCCCGCACTCCAGCAGCTCGACACCGTCAATGGTTCTCCCTCCGACGACCTTCCCAGCCGGCCCGAGTTCGACAAGCTCACACCGCTCTTCCCCGACGAACGCCTCCGGCTGGAGCGGGAACGTCAGCCGCTCGATCTCACGGCTCGAATCATCGACCTGATCGCTCCCATCGGGAAAGGTCAACGGGGCCTGATCGTGTCTCCGCCCAAAGCGGGCAAGACCACGATCATGAAAGAAATCGCCACCTCGATCGAGCAGAACCATCCCGAGGTCGAGCTGATCGTGCTGCTGGTCGACGAACGTCCCGAGGAAGTGACCGACATGCGTCGTCACCTCCCCAACAGCGATGTGGTGGCCTCCACCTTCGATCGTCCGACCGACGAGCACTGCGCGGTTGCCGAGCTCACCATTGAGCGGGCCAAGCGGGTGGTTGAGGAAGGCAAAGATGTCGTCGTCATCGTCGATGGCATTACCCGACTGGCTCGGGCTTACAACATGGCGGCGTCAGGAACCGGACGTGTCATGTCCGGCGGCGTCGATGCTGGTGCTCTCTATCCCCCGAAGAAGTTTCTCGGTGCAGCCCGCAACTTGGAAGAGGGCGGGTCGTTGACCATTCTGGCGACTGCACTCGTCGAGACCGGATCCAGGATGGACGAGGTCATCTTCGAAGAATTCAAGGGCACCGGAAACATGGAGTTGCGGCTCGATCGCAATCTCGCCGAACGCTACGTATTCCCCGCCATCGACGCTCTTGGCAGCTCGACTCGCCGAGACGAGCTGCTGATGGACGGCAAGGAACACCACGCGTCGATGAAGCTTCGCAAGGTGCTTGCCGGTATGTCGAGTGGCGACGACGGAGCTGCCGCGTCGGCCATGAATCTCCTGATTGACCGGCTCAAGACGTTCAAGACAAACGAAGAGTTCCTACAGGAAATCGCTCGCAGCTAAACGGCCGTATACTCGTCCGCTCAAGTTCTCACCTGGAGTTGCTATGAAAGCCGACATCCATCCCAACTACCGGCCAGTGGTCTTTCTCGACCAAAGTGCCGACGTTTCGTTCCTGACGAAATCCACCATCGAGACCGACGAAACGGTCGAGTGGGAAGACGGCAACACCTATCCGCTGGCCAAGGTCGAGATTTCGTCGGCCAGCCATCCGTTCTTCACCGGCACCATGCGCATCGTCGACACCGCAGGTCGGGTCGAGCGCTTCGAGCGTCGTTTCGGTCGCCGGCGCAACGCTCCGGCCGATGAGGCAGCTACCGATGAGGCAGCTCCAGTCGAAGAAGCCCCGGTTGATGAGCCTGCCGTTGACGAGGCACCCGCCGAAGAGCCAGTGGCAGAAGAACCAGTCGTTGAAGAGGCAGTAGCTGAGGAGCCGGCGGCTGAAGAGCCCGAAGCCGACGACTCTGCGGCTGAGGAAGCCCCTTCCGAGGACTGAGCGTCTGTCTGTCCCCGGGCATCTGTATGCAGCCAAGCTGACTGCGCTCGCCCGAACCATCACCGATACTCCACTTGTCGTCTGCGACGCGCCCGGTCAGGCGGGCGGAATCGCCGACGACGCGGGCTTGATCCTGGCCGAAGGCGATGTGGCGTTGAGTGCCCTGGGTCCTGCCATCCGTTGGGCTGCCAAGAACAACCTTCAAACGCTTCACGTTCTGGCCGAGGACACGGCTGGCCAGCTGTTGCGTCGAGCTGGTTGGTTCAACGAGCCAGGTGTGGAGATAGTCGTCTGGCAGGTGAGCGGAACCACCGTGCAGGCGGCCACTGCCGATCCGTTTCTCGAAGTGCCCGAACTGGGCCCGGATATCTGGTCCTTGGCTGGTCTGATGACCGAGTCAGGTGCCCGGCCGGTCGATGACCATGGCCGCCTCGTCGCCGAGTTCGCCGGTCTCGAGATCGCACGGGTGGTGCGAGAAGAGTCCGGTGAAGTGGTTATCGATGTCGGTGTTGGTCAGGCAGATCGGGAGCTTCATCACCTCGTTCATTCCAACCTTGCGACCGATGCGGCACTTAAACGAGCGGTGGCCATGGTGGCAACCCACCGGTCGTCGGGAGCCCCGTTTCACCCGCTCAACCGGTTGGCCCGGGAGCGATGGTTGCGCTCGATGCTGCTTGACGACCCCTCGCTGGTCGGCGCTGAGAAACTTGAGCCCGTGCCACCACTGCGTCCTCGATCGACTCTTCTTGGCACCCAACCGGTAGCTGCTGTCGGTAGTCGACCGGGTGGTCAACCGGTCATTGCGGTTACGTCGGTAGGTGTCGACCCCGACCTCGTTCCTGAAGCAGCCGATTATCGGGGCCGCTTTGATCCTTCGGCCGAACTGGTCATTGTCGTGCCGCCACGGGACCGGTACGAGCTCACTCTTGACCTCGTTTCGGCCCTCGGTCACGCCGAACTGGTCGGCCTCGACCCGCCCTGGGGTTAGCCTCGGGCCATGCTCGACCGGCTTGAAGCCTTAGAAGGTGAACACCGGGAGGTGGAGGCTCGCCTCAGCGATCCCGAAGTGGCCGCCGACATGAAGCGGTTCGTCGAGTTGTCTCGCCGCTACAGCGAGCTCAACGACATCGTCGCTGTTGGCCAACGACTCCGTACCGCCACCGAGGATCTCGAGGTCCTACAGGAGTTTCTGGCCGAGGCTGCGCAGGACGAGAAGGCGGCGCTGCGGGACGAAGCTCAACAGGCCGAAGCCGATATCGAACAGGCCGAGCAGGAGCTTCGCCTCCTCTTGTTGCCCAAGGACCCGAACGACGGCCGCAATGTGATCATGGAGATTCGCGGGGCCGAAGGTGGCGAAGAGGCCAACCTGTTCGCTCGCGATCTGTTCGAGATGTACAAGGCCTATGCCGCCGAGCAGGGCTGGACCTTCGAGCTGATGGGGGCGCAGAACTCCGACCTCGGCGGATTTTCCAACGTCACCTTCTCACTCAAGGGCGACAGCGTCTGGACCCGCATGAAGTTCGAGGCCGGCCCTCACCGGGTGCAACGAGTGCCCGAGACCGAGTCCCAGGGTCGGGTCCATACGTCGTCGGCCACCGTGTCAGTCTTGCCCGAGGCCGACGAAGTCGATGTCGACATCGACCCCAACGATCTCCAGATCGACACGTACCGCTCGTCGGGCGCCGGCGGCCAGCACGTCAACACCACCGATTCGGCCGTTCGCATGACCCATGTGCCAACCGGTCTGGTGGTGTCGATGCAGGATGAAAAGAGCCAGCTCCAGAACCGGGCCCGGGCCTTGGTTGTACTTCGGTCCCGGCTGTTGCAGCTCGAGCAGGACAAGCAGCGGTTAGAGGCGTCGGCGGCCCGAAAGGACCAGATCGGCGGGGGTGGGCGGTCGGAGAAGATCCGCACCTACAACTTCAAGGAAAATCGCGTGACCGACCATCGCATTGGTCTGACCATCTACAAACTGGACAAGGTGTTGGCCGGCGACCTCGATGATGTGAGCAACGCCATGGTTCTCGACGAGCGCACCCGGCAGCTTCAGGAAGAAGTGGGCGGCGAACGTCCGTCCTCATGATGGCTGACGCCGAGGAGACCGTGGCCTGGCGGGCGCTTCTGGCCGAGGCAACCTCCCGCTTCGAGGCCAAAAACGTGCCGGAGCCGGCGCTCAGCGCCCGGCGAATCGTCGAAGAAGCCGCGGGGTTCGAACCGGTGGAGTTCGCCGTCAGCCTCGACGAGCCCGTCACCAAACGAGCTGTTGTGCGATTCGACCGCATGGTCGATCGCCGTTTGGAGGGAGAGCCTCTGCAATACGTCCTCGGACGGTGGTCGTTCCGAATGCTCGACCTCATGGTCGATCAACGGGTCCTGATTCCCCGACCCGAAACCGAGGTGGTTGCCGGGAAGGCTCTGGAAGAAGTGGCCCGCTTTGAGCAGCCGGTAGTAGTCGATCTGGGAACAGGTAGTGGAGCAATCGGTCTCTCCATTGCGGCCGAACACCATGAGGCCCAGGTGTGGTTGACCGATCGTTCAGCCGATGCCTTGGCCGTGGCCAGAGCCAACCTCAGCGGTATTGGCCGGGCCGCCACCCGAGTGAACGTCGCCGAAGGATCGTGGTTCGATGCCCTGGACAGCTCGCTGCGGGGAACGCTGTCGGTCATTGTCAGCAACCCGCCCTACGTTGCGACCACCGACGATCTCCCCGAAGAAGTTGCGCAGTGGGAACCGACTGAAGCGCTGTTGGCCGGCGCCAGCGGGCTCTCCGACCTCGAGGTGGTGCTCGCCGAGGCGCCCCAATGGTTGTCACCACAGGGGGTGTTGGTTCTCGAAATGGCGCCGGACCAAACGGCTGCGATAGCCGCTTTGGCCCAGCAAGCGTTCGCCGAAGTAGAGGTCTTCGACGATCTCACCGGGCGACCGCGGGGTGTCATCGCAAGGCTGAACTCGGTCTGACTAGAACGAGTACTGTTTGCAGCCATACAACCGGGGGTCCGCGCAATGTTCGGTCGCAACAACAAACTCGACACCGGATGGATGGCCGACGTGAAGTTCTTTGCCGGCTTCACTGAAGACCAGCTCGGCCAGGCATCGGCGCTGGGCGAGAAAGTGGTGGCCGAGGATGGCGCTGTGCTCACCGACCAGGGGCGTTTCGGCGACGTTGTCTACGTCATTGTCGAAGGTAAGGCCAACGTCCTTATGAACGGCGAGTACGTGGCCACTATCGGCGAAGGCTCGATGGTGGGCGAGATGGCGGTCTTGGAACACAAACCGCGCAACGCCACGGTTATCGCCGAGGGTGAGATGGCGCTGGTCTCCTTCGGCCTTTCGGAGTTTCGTGCGCTGCTCGACAAGAATCCGACGGCGAAGGAAAAGGTGACGGCCCTTCTCGAGTTCCGCTTGAAGGCCAACGAACGGCGTACGACCCAAGGGGACTGAACGGTACGCTCCAACCATGCGCATCGTCGTTGGTTCGGACCACGCTGGCTTCCATCTCAAGAACCTTCTGGCTGAGCATGTCGAGACACAAGGCCATGACGTCGTCGACGTCGGAACCACGTCGGCCGATTCGGTCGACTATCCCGACTTCGGCGAGGCGGTTGGCCGATCGGTTGCCGGTGGCGATGCTGATCTGGGCATCGCTATCTGCGGTAGTGGTATTGGCATCTGTATGGCGGCCAACAAAGTGGCGGGTGTGCGGGCGGCAACCGTGCACGACGTCACGTCGGCTCGTATGACTCGGCTCCACAACGATGCAAACGTGCTCTGCCTCGGCGAGCGTTTCACTGGCCAGCAAGTGGCCATCGATGCAGTTGATGCCTTTCTCACTACCGACTTCGAGGGCGGGCGCCACGCCCGTCGGGTCGACAAGATCGATCAGATCGACAGCAACGGTTCCTGACCGAACCACATCCAACTTCAACCACAAGAGAGACACCGATGCCCTGGCCCATCATTGACGACGACCCCGTTTTGGACATGACCCAACGGGAGATCGATCGACAGAACTCCGCGGTTCAACTCATCGCCTCGGAGAACTTCGCCTCTCCCGCGGTAATGCAGGCCACCGGTTCGGTCTTCACAAACAAGTACAGCGAGGGCTACCCCGGCCGCCGCTACTACGGCGGCAACCAGGTGGTTGACGAGGTCGAATCATTGGCCATTGAACGGGTCTGTGGACTCTTCGGCGCCGAGCATGCCAACGTGCAGCCCCACTCGGGAGCCAACGCCAACATGGCGGTGTATCAGGCTCTTCTCGATGCTGGCGACACCGTGTTGGGTCTCAGCCTTGACCATGGCGGCCATCTCACTCACGGCTCACCGGTCAATGCTTCCGGCCTCATGTACAACTTTGTTGGCTACGGCCTCACTGGCGGCGATGAAAGGATCGATCTGGACCAGGTGATGGCACTGGCCAAGGAGCACCGGCCGAAACTCATCGTCACTGGCGCCACCGCCTATCCCCGCACCATCGATCCGGAACCCTTCCGCAAGGTGGCCGATGAAGTCGGCGCTCTGCTCATGTTCGACGCGGCTCATATCGCCGGACTAATTGCCGGCGGTGTGCACCCCAACCCGGTCGGAGTGGCCGACATCGTCACGTTCACCACCCACAAGACCATGCGGGGCCCTCGCGGCGGTTGCATTCTCTCAACCGAGGCTCTCGGCAAAGCCATAGACAAAGCAGTGTTCCCTGGTCAGCAGGGCGGGCCTCAGGAGCACGCCATCTCGGCCAAGGCCGTTGCGTTTGCCGAAGCCGATACCGACGAATTCCGTGCGTACGCAGCCCAGATCGTCACCAATGCATCGGCGTTGGCCAAGCAACTGGCGGAGGAAGGCTTTCGTCTTGTCTCCGGGGGAACCGACAACCACCTGTTGTTGGTCGATCTCCAGACATTCGACGGAGACCTCACCGGTAAGGAAGCGCAGATCGTGCTGGACGAGGCTGGAATCACCCTCAACCGAAACTCGATCCCCGACGACCCTCGTTCGCCCTTCGTTACGTCTGGTATCCGAATCGGTACCCCGGCGGTCACAACCCAGGGCATGGGTGAGGCCGAGATGGTGACTATCGGCCAACTGATCGCAGCAACGTTGCGTCAGCGCCAAGACGCCGCAGCGGTGGCAGCGATCCGGGAGCAGGTAAGGGAACTCTGCCTGCCGTTTGCCCCCTATCCGGAGCTCGTCAGCAACTAGGGTTCGTCCCGATGAAGCCAAGGACGCCACGCACCGAGTCAGCGACGGTGCGCTAGCAACGTGCGTCCCGAACTCTCCTCCTACCTGGTGATTCTTGGCGTTGCCGCGGTGGTTACCGCAGTGACGGTGCCCCTGTTTCGGGCTATCTCCGTTGCCAAGGGTTTCATGGACGAACCTGACGAACGCCGTTCTCACGAGGTTCCCACCGCCGTTCTCGGTGGCGGGGCCATGTATCTCGGCTTTCTCGTGAGCTTCGTGGTGGCCTGGTACACCGGCTGGTTCGAGTCGACCTTCAGCGGTTCGACCGAACCGTTGGCAGTAGTCGTAGCCGCCACCATGGCCTTCGCCGTCGGTGCCATTGACGATATTCGGGAGCTCTCTGCGCCGGCCAAAACGGCTGGGTTGGTTCTGGTTGGCAGCCTGTTGTTCGCCGGCGGTGTCAACATCATCGTGTTCCGAATTCCGTTCTTCGATCTCCTGCTCCTGTCCCTCGACCTCAGCTTCCTGTTGACCGTGCTGTGGGTGCTGGGGCTGGCCAATGCCGTTAATATCATCGATGGTCTCGATGGCCTGGCGGCCGGAATCGTGGCCATCGGGGCAGGGGCGTTCTTCCTCTACGCCCTCAAGCTCAGCGAGGTCGGGCTCTTGCTGGCCGGCAACGTTGGCCCGCTGGTGGCCGTTGTTCTGCTCGGCATGTGCCTAGGCTTCCTTCCCTGGAATATCCACCCGGCCCGAATTTTCATGGGAGACGGCGGCAGCCTGCTGCTGGGAAGCCTCATGGCGGCATCGACCATGGCGGTCGGTGGTCGGACCTCGGACCCCTTCAGTGGCCAGACGTTCTTCTTCTATGCCCCGCTCGTCATCCCCTTCGTCATTCTGGGTGTGCCCATCCTCGACACGTTGTTCGCCATCGTTCGTCGAGCCAGTAGGCGCCAAGGCCTGGCCACAGCCGACAAGGATCATCTTCATCACCGGCTGATTCGCCTCGGGCACGGCCATCGGCGAGCGGTCTCGGTGTTATGGGCCTGGACCGCATTGCTTTCCGGCTTCGTGCTATGGCCTGTCTACAACGAGGGCAGCGGCGACGCCATTGTTCCAGCCGGAGTAATTGGCCTTGGTGCGTTGCTCTACATCTCCCTTCAACCAGGGTTTGCTCGTCCGCCCGATCGACGCCAGGCCGACCGCCGCAGAGTCAACCGGGGAGCACCCAACGGCATGGCCGATCGGCGCGAGCACGAGCGTCGGGCCGACGAACGTCGTTCGGGGGAAGTGGTCCATATTCGGGCGGCTGACGATCTAACGATCGATCACACTGCTCCCACTTCCGATGGCGACGAGACCACTCGAAGCCGTCGACGGCGATCGGCTCGGCGACCCGGTAACCGGTCGCGTACCGGCTAGCCGGCGAGGGTAGGAAGCAGGTATTGCGCGGGAGATCGGCTCGCTGAGTTGCGAAGGGACCTGCACCTTCAATATGGTCCCTCCCGTCGGGCAGGCGAGCCCGGCTTTTCGCGAGAGACCTGTGGCCCACGAACCATCATCGAACCAGACTCAGGCCGCTGCTGGCAGTAACCCGCTCAGCGCGCAACTGAATCAGAGCGCCGGCGCATATGAGCTGGTGCTAAGCGCGGTTTTCATGGGCTTCGTCGGCTACTGGGTCGATGGCTGGTTCGGTACTCGGCCGGTGTTCATCATCGTGCTCACTGTCCTTGGCCTACTCGGGGCCGGATTGTCGATGTATTACCGGTACAAGCACCAGATCGCCGAGCTCAACGCCGAGACTGCGCTGCTCCGTGAGCAGGCACGAGGCAACATCCCGAAGACCGGGCGAGTGACAGGCTCCGATCGATGACCGGCGCCACCATCGCTGAGAACGGTCGACTGGAAGGGCCTTCGCCTGCAGCATCGGTTGCTCGCGACATGGTCAAGCGCGGTCTTCCTGCGCTACCGGTCGCGATGTTGATCGGCGCCGCCTTTTCCGGATTCAACGGCGCAGCGTCGGTGGCGTACGGTTGCGCCATCGTCATGGTCAACCTGCTTTTGTCGGCCGCCCTACTGGCGTGGGCGTCACGAATTTCCTTTGCCATGGTCGCTTCGGTCTCCCTTGTTGGCTATGCCCAACGGCTTGGTTTTGTCTTTCTGGCCGTCTGGTTGGTCAAGGATCAATCATGGGTGGCGCTGATTCCGTTAGGAATCACTATCATCGCAACCCATCTGGGTCTGTTGGTATGGGAGCTTCGCTTCGTTTCGGCGTCGCTGGCCTATCCAGGACTCAAACCTCGCTCAACAACGGTGCGGCCCGTAGCGGCCGGCCGACGCTGATCGGGGAGCGGTCGCCCGCATCAATTCGCAACAGTTCACGTAAGAGTTTGCAGTACCGAAATCTCCAGTCCTGAATTTTCTCAACTAGGTATGAAGGAGTCTGCTCCTGTGTTCGCAGCACTCAAGTTCCCCTCGATCGACAATCTGGTGGTTTGGCCGAATTACTTCGGTGACGGCCAGTTCTACGCCTTCAACAAGATTGCGCTCATCAGCGTTCTGGCGGTGATCCTTCCCACCATCATGTTCATGCTGGCCAAGCGGGACATGGTGCCAACCGGCGTACAGAACATCGTCGAGGGCACGGTCGAGTTCGTGGAGAAGCAGGTCATCCTGTCGGCCATCGGGCCCCACGGGCTCAAGTACCTCCCACTGCTACTGAGCATTTTCCTCTTCGTGTTCTTTGGCAACATCTTTGAGGTCATTCCCACCTTCCAGATGCCGGCCAATGCCCGGATGGCCAACCCGGTCATTCTCGCCATTGTCGCCTGGGTGACCTTCATGGCCGTCGGCATCAAGGCTCAGGGCTTCGGTGGCTTCATGAAGTCTTCGCTCATGCCTCCTGGCGTGCCCAAGGCGTTGCTGCCGCTCGTTAGCACCATCGAGTTCATCTCGACCTTCCTGCTTCGCCCGTTCGGCCTCGCCGTCCGTTTGTTCGCAAACATGCTCGCCGGTCACATTCTGCTCGTGACCTTCGGCGTGCTCTGCATCACGCTCTGGCAGGTAGGCCCTCTGGCCGCCATCCTGCCGCTCAGCTTCGCCATGCTCGTTGGCCTCACTGGCTTCGAGATCATGGTGTCGCTTATCCAGGCATTCGTGTTCAGCCTCCTGACAGCGGTGTACATCTCGCTGTCACTCTCTGCGCACCACTAAGCCTGCTCATGGCAAACCCCAAGTAGTACCCCCATTCACAAGATCTCGCCCTCGGGCAGAACAACCAACCCGCTCCAACCGGAGCAAATGAAACAGGAGAGCATCATCCAATGAGCGCCCTTGCTAGCACCGCAGCTCAGGTCGTCGAGCTGGCTCAGGAAGCCACGCCGGCCGAACAGAAGAACACCGCTGGCGCCAGCAGC
>CALHBU010000085.1 GCA_937930655.1 uncultured Acidimicrobiales bacterium
ACCCATGGCTGGCCAGTTGCCGTCGTTGCCGAAGGCGAACGGGGTGATACCAGCGTCGGTCATTTCGCCGGCGAGAGCGGTGAGCTCCTCGACATTGGCCGGAGCGGTCCAGCCCATGTCCTCGAAGAGGCTCTTTCGGTAGTGAATGCCCCAGGCGTAGTAGTTGAAGGGCACGAAGTACTGCTTGCCGTCGTTACCGGTGGACGCCGTCTTGAATCCGTCGGACTGCTCGCCACCGATGGTATCCCACACCGACGAGATGTCGCCGAGCAGGCCCTGGTCGGCGAAGAAGCGCATGCGGTAACCGGCGAACCACGGAATGATGTCGTCCGGGGTCTGCAGGTAGGTGGAGATGTTCTCCTGGAAGGTGTTGTGGTCCTGAACGTTGAGGACGGGAGTGATGTCCTTGTTGGGGATGGTCTCGACCGTTGCGGCCAGAGCGGCTGCCGGGACCTCGTTGGAGTAGTTCGATGCGATGGTGACATCACCGGATGCAGGCTCGACGTCGCTACCGCCACCGCCACTTTCGGTTCCGCTGTCGGATGAGTCAGCGCTGTCGCCACAAGCGGCGAGAACTGCTGGGAAGGCGGCAAGACCAGCAACGCCGGCCGTCCCCTTCAACATAGAGCGACGTCCCATTTCAAAACCGACCTTGGAAGGATTCGGGGACTTGGGCAGATAGAGCTCGGCCATTTCGGGGTTCTCTCCTCTTTGTGATGGCTTAATCGCGTGGACATGTGCCATACGGCACTGATCACGGCGCCCGCAGCTTAACCCATTCGAACGAGATCAATCAGAATCGGACAGAAACTCTCATTACGATTCGTAGACATTTCCGTTGCCCGTATGGCGACCTCCCGCTAACTCGATCGTCAGCATGTGAACATCCCGGCATTCAATGTTCGAAATTGTTGACATCGTCACGGTCGTGGCCCAAGGTCGTAGTGATGCTGGCCCGCCAACGACACGATCTGATCGTTGACGCCGTGCGCCGCGACGGGTCGGTCCGAGTCCGTGACCTAGCGGTGCTGCTGGATGTGTCGGAGATGACGGTCCGGAGGGATCTAGACACCCTGGCTGGGCGGGGGCTGGTCGACAAGGTCCACGGAGGCGCGGCCCGCCGGTCGGGTCGGAGCTCGAACGAACCGGGCTTCGAGGTCAAGCAGCAACAACAGGAACAAGAAAAGGAGAGCATCGCTGTCCTGGCTGCCTCCATGGTCGACCCCGGGTCGTCGGTGGGTCTCACCGCTGGCACCACTACCTGGACGATGGCCAAGCACCTGTTGACCATCCCCGATCTCACCGTGGTGACCAATGCCCCGTCAGTTGCCGGCGTCTTCTACGGTGCCCGTCGAGCCAATCTCACCGTGGTACTCACCGGCGGCGTTCGGACTCCCTCCGACGCCCTGGTTGGGCCAATCGCCACCGCCTCGTTGTCTAACCTACGTCTCGACCAAGTATTCATGGGTGTCCACGGAATGGACCAGATACAGGGCTACTCCACCCCCAATCTGGCCGAGGCCGAACTCAATCAGGCGTTCATCCGTTCCACCAGCAAAGTGGTGATCGTGGCTGATCATACGAAATGGGGAGTCCAGGGCATGGCCAAGATCGCACCCCTCGAGGCTGCCTCCAGCATCATTACCGACGACCACCTTCCCGATGAGGCCAAGTCTGTTCTTAATGATCTGGACATCGATTACCAACTGGTTTCTGCCCGGACCTAAGCCCGGTACACGACCTCGCCGCTGATCATGGTGAAGACAACCCGATGTTGTCTATCGAGGACCACCAGGTCGGCCCTCGTCCCCGGCCGTAGGGTGCCGCGGTCCTCGAGACCAATCGCCGCTGCCGGGGTACCCGATGCCGCCCGGCAAGCTTGAGCCAGAGTGGCCCCCGTGAAGGACACAAGGTTGCGCACTGCCTGATCCAAACCCACCACCGCGCCGGCCAGGGTGCCATCGGGCAGCGTGGCGACCGGCTCGGGAGTCTGACCGAGCGCGGCAACCGCATCGCTCACCAGGACGATTCGGGGGCCCGCCAATCGCCACGCCATGTCGACGAGGTCGGGCACGACATGACAGCCATCGGCGATTAGGCCAACAAAAAGGTCGTCTAACAACATGGCGGCAGCCAGGCCGGGTTGACGATGGTGCAGACCGTCCATGGCGTTGAACAGATGGGTCCCCATGGTGGCGCCGGCGTCGGCCCCGGCCCGAGCCTGCTGCAGGTCAGCGGCGGAATGGCCAAGAGACACTGTCATGCCCTCACCGACCAACCTGGCGATCAGATCGGTGGCCCCCGGAAGTTCGGGAGCCAGCGTGACCAAACGAATAGTCTCGGCAGTGAACGGGAGGGCAGCGGAGGGCAAAGGAGGAAGCCCCATGACGCTGGCATCGTGTGCACCGGCTTTGAGGGGAGACAACCAGGGCCCTTCGAGATGCCAACCGATCGGGTCAGCGCCCAACCATCCTTTGGGCGGCCCCTCGACAAGAGCCCCCACGGCCCGATCGATATTGACAAACCCATCGGTGGTGAGGGTCGGCAGAAAGCTGGTCACGCCGAGCGACGGCAACTTTGTAGCCAGTAGCCAAACGTCTTCTGGCCGCTCCTGCAGATCGAGGCCCCAGCCGCCGTTGATCTGGAGATCGACGAAACCGGGCACGACAGACAGCCCGCTGATATCGAGTACCGGCCAACGAGTCTCCTGACCCGCTTCCACGATGATGCCATCGGAGATAGCGAGCGGTTGCTCGGTCCAGCCATCAGGGGTGAGGGTGCGTCCACCGGCAAGCATCAACTCGGCCACTCGGGGCACGCTAACTTCGTTGTTCGTGGATGACTTTTATCGACCCGGCCACCGTTCGCTTCAGGACCAATTTGATTCCCGACGGTTGGCCGATCGGCTCGGTGAGGTGACGCTGTCGCCCACACTGTCCGACGACAACCGGAAGATCATCGAGGAGGCTCCGTTCTTCTGGCTGGCAACGGCCGACGCCGACGGCTGGCCCGATGTTTCGTACAAGGGGGGACAACCAGGTTTCGTCAAGGTGCTAGACGAAGGGCGCTTGGCCTTTCCCAGCTACGACGGCAACGGCATGTTTCGTTCTCTCGGCAATATTCTCGACAACCCGAAGGTTGGTCTCCTCTTCTGCGATTTCGACCGGCCGTGGCGAATCCGGATCAAGGGTCGGGCCAGGGTGGTCGACGACCCTTCTGAGCTGGCCGAATGGGAAGGCGCCGAGCTCGCCGTCGAGATCTCGATCGAAACCGCCTTCCCCAATTGTTCCCGATATCTGCACACCATCACCGTCGATGAGCACAGCGCCAACGCACCAGCCCCTGGCCATGAACCGCCGGAGGCAGAGTGGAAATCGTGGGAGATGTTCGAGGGCTATCTCCCTGGCACCGGTGACTGAGATCGGAAAAAATCCACGGACCACGGAACCGTTGCGGTCAGCTGGGCGTCTAGGGACATGCATGAAGAAGCCGGCGCCTCATGACCTCGATGTACGCCCCGAGCCAACAACCCGTGACTGAACGCAGCAACGACGTAAGCAACGAAGTCACGATCATCCAGGCTCCTCCGGTCCCGTTCGAGAGCTTTTACCACTCATGTCGCGATCACCTCGGGCGGTCCCTCTCCTTGACGTTGAACGATGATGCACTCGGCTTCGAGGCGGCGGATGAAGCTCTCGCTCGGGCCTATGAGCGTTGGGATCAGGTTGCCGCCTACGACAACCCCGAGGGCTGGTGCTATCGCACCGGCCTGAACTGGGCCCGTTCATGGCTACGGCGCAGAAAACGGGCTCGACCAAAAGACTTCCTTCTCGCCAAGAGCGAAGAGGTCAACGACGTCCCTCCTGATACAGATCTGGCTCGGGCCATCGCCACCTTGAGCGACGAGCACCGAGCGGTCGTAATCCTGCGCTTCTACCGGGACTGGACCGTTGAGCAGACGGCGGAAGCGCTCGACATTGCTCCCGGCACCGTGAAGAGCCGGCTCAGCCGAGCTACCGACCAGTTACAACAGCAGCTAACCCCCTGATCTCCCCGGTTCAACAAACCAAAGAACGATCGCTACTAAGCCACCGCCCTTACCAAGAAAGCACCACCATGGAACCCGATAACAACCCACTGGAGCAACGGCTTGCCCAGCACCTGGGGGCAACTGCCCAAGGGATCGAACCGCCGCCCGGCAGTCCGAGCAACTCGATCCACATCGCCCACCGGCGTCAACGCAACCGCCGAACCTTCGGGTCGTCCCTGGCTGCCATTGCCCTTATTGCGACCGGCATAGGCGCCTACCAACTCTCCGACTCCGATGGCACCGTCGACATCGCGGCCGACGTGGACGATGGGTCGACAGTCGAGGAACCGACCGACGACCAGACCGCCACCGAAGGCTCAACCGCCGGCTCAACAGACCCACTTTCCCTCCCGGTCAGCACTGGACCAGTCTTGGACTGGACCGAGGTCGACGCACCTGACGGTTGGTTTGGCGGCACCGTCATCTGGACCGGAGATGCATTCATTGCCTTGACCCATGGTGAGAGCGGCTCGACCCTTACTCGGTCAGAGGACGGCACCCAGTGGACGGACGGCAACGTGCCAGAAGGCTACGAAGTTTGGGGCCTGCAAGGTTCAGGTCAATCTCTT
Organism: uncultured Acidimicrobiales bacterium; assembly: GCA_937930655.1. Taxonomy (GTDB): domain Bacteria; phylum Actinomycetota; class Acidimicrobiia; order Acidimicrobiales; family SZUA-35; genus JAHECQ01. The sequence continues at coordinate 4,660 of CALHBU010000085.1, forward strand.
GTTGCCTGGGGCTCTGAGCCCTTCGTCTTCGAAGAGGGAGACCGGACTGACCCGTTCAATGCCCCAGAGACAACGGTGTTCGTGAGTTCCGATGGGGGTATCAGCTGGAAGACTCTTCCCGCCGTGCCAGCAGCGGCAGACATCGACAACTCCTCGCCCTATCTCTTCAGCTCGGGAAGCGTCGGCGGCGCCGCAGTCGTAGGAGACACCGTCGTTGTCGGTGTGTCCCAGCATCTCCAGTTCGACATTCCGAAGATCGCCGAAGACTTCGGCATCGAGACCGACGGCGAGAACGCAGAGTTCAGGGGTTGGAGCACCAGCGAAGACAAAATCGGCATCTGCCTCGACGACTTCTGCAACGAAGAGTTCACCATCAGCTACGACGAGCTTGGCCTCTCCCCTGAGGAATCTGAGGCAATGTTCCGAGGCAACGGCAGTACCGAGGTCTACCGGTCGGTCGACGGCGGCGAGTGGGAGCGCGGCGATCTTTCAACCACCGGCGGCTACACCGATGCCATTCTCGCCGTCGGCAACGAGTTCAAGATGTGCGTCATGGGTGAGGAACAAGGCAGCAGCCTGTACTCCTCCCCCGATGGTCTCGCCTGGACCTTGGTGAGTAGCAACAACGAAATGGGTGGTTTGACCACCGACGGAACCAACCTCTACGCCCAGAGCTGGACTATGGACGGTGGTCTGGTCCGGTCGACCGACGGCGGTGTGACGTGGGAGCCCATCTTGACCGGCGTGCAGAATGCCCATTCCGTGCAAGCCGGACCTTCTGGCATCACCGCCAGCGGTCAGCTCTACGACGATTCGTCCTATGGCGGACCGGAGTTTCCCGTTTCGATCGAGAAGGACGGCTACATCATCACGTGGCTGGAAGCAGGCCTCACAGTAGCCAACGCCGAAACGGGCGAGGTGATCCTGTCATTTGATGAGGAAGACATGGACGCCGAGGAAGCTCCTGAGACGGTGATCGAGGAAGAATCCGAAGACAGCTTCGGCCTGACCTTCCTCGACCCAGAGACCCTCGAGCCACTCGTCAGCCTCGACCAGGATGACTTCGATGAGGCCTTCAACATCGACACTTCGTTTGACGATGAAAGCTACGAAGAGCCTGAGTTCTTCCTCGGATGGTCGGGCGACGGAGGCCAGACCTGGGGATGGCAGACGTCAACCGAGGCCTTCGGCATCAATGGCTGGACCCAGTTCGCCGTGGGCGACGGAATCGTCGTCGCCATGGTCGAAGAGATCATGGGGTTCCCTGCGGAGGCTGAACCAGCACCTGATGCCACAGACGAAGGAACCACGGCCACCACGGTGGGGCCAGACCAAGGCGACATGGTCGCTCCCAGCTCCCGGGTCTTCGTAGCCACGCTCGACTAACAATCGATTCGGCGGTATCGACAGTTCGGCCGACCAGCTTTCGAGCTGGTCGGCTGTTCTGTTTGCTGGCAGCCCTGTTTTCTGGCAGTTCTGTTGGTTTAGGCGGTCTCGGTGATTTGATCGGCGAGCCCCAGTTGCTCAACCGCCCGCTCGACCAGCTGGTACTTCTGGATCTTGCCGGTGACGGTCATGGGGAACTCGTCGATCACCTCGACGTAGCGAGGAATCTTGTAGTGGGCGATCTTCCCGCTACAGAACTCCTTGATGCCAGCTGCGTCGACCGTCTTCCCCGGCTCGACCTGGACCCATGCCATGACTTCCTCGCCGTACTTCTTGTCTGGCACCCCAATGACCTGCACGTCGCGGATGTCGGGATGGGAGTAGAGAAACTCCTCGACCTCTCGGGGGTAGACGTTCTCGCCGCCGCGAATGATCATGTCCTTGATGCGGCCAACGATGTTGACGTATCCCTCGTCGTCCATCACTGCCAGGTCACCGGTGTGCATCCAACCATCGCCGTCGATGGCCTCGGCCGTCCGTTCCGGATCGTTCCAGTACCCGATCATCACCGAGTAGCCCTTGGTGCAGAACTCGCCGGGCTCATTGCGGGCAACCGTTTCGCCGGTCTCGGGGTCGACGACCTTGATCTCGACATGGGGCTGCACCCGGCCGACGGTGCCCACCCGCTTGTCGAGGGGGTCGTCGGTGGCGGTCTGGGTACTGACCGGCGAGGTTTCGGTCATGCCGTAGGCGATGGTGACCTCGGCCATATTCATTTTGTCGACGCACTGATTCATGACTTCGATGGGGCAGCTCGAGCCAGCCATGATCCCGGTGCGTAAGGAAGATAGGTCGTGGCTGGCAAAGTCGGCCTCGGCCAGCTGAGCGATGAACATGGTTGGCACGCCATAGAGGCTGGTGCATTGTTCATCGGCGACCGTCTGCAATGTCAGCGCAGGGTCGAACCCGTCATTGGGCACAACGTTGGTGGCACCGTGAGTAGAGCACCCGAGCGTTCCCATCACCATGCCGAAGCAGTGGTAGAAGGGCACGGGCACACAGACTCTGTCTTCGGCGGTGTAGTCACACGCTTCGCCGACAAAGAACCCGTTGTTCAAGATGTTGGCGTGGCTGAGCGTGGCTCCTTTCGGATAGCCGGTGGTACCCGAGGTGTACTGAATGTTGATGGCGTCGTCAGGTGTGAGGGTGGTCTCGATGACACTCACCTGGTCGGAGGTCACCTGCTCTCCGTCGGCCAAGAAGGACGTCCATTCTTCGGTGCCGATGAACACCACCTGCTCGAGATCGGGTAGGTCATCCCTGACCTCCTTCACCATGGTGGCGTAGTCGCTGGTCTTGAACTCGACAGCTGAGAACAGGCCTTTGCAGCCGGACTGCTCAAGCGCGTACTGGACCTCGTGAGTCCGGTAGGACGGATTGATATTGACCAGGATCACCCCGACCCGGGCCGTCGCAAACTGCACGAGCACCCATTCGGCGCAGTTCGGTGCCCAGATCCCGATTCGATCCCCGGCCTCGAAACCGCGGGCCACTAACGCTCGGGCAACCGCGTCGACCTCGTCCCATAGCTGGGTGTAGGTCCAGCGGATGCCCTGATGCCGCACGACCAACGCTTCTCGTTCGCCGTGGTCGCTCACCGTGCGGGCCAAGTTGGCCCCGATGGTCTCGGTGAGCAGTGGGGGCTCGGTGGCCCCGATGGTGTGGCTCAATTCGGATGACGGTGTCGCAGCTGCCATATCGAAACCGTACCGCGTAGCAAGAACCGGCCAATCAACCAGCGAGAAGAGCTGCCTCGTCCTGGACCGCTTGCAAACGGACGGCCAATTCTTGGGTGAAGGCCGAAAGCTGCTCTCGGTCAGCCCGCTTACCGTCCGGTCCGACCGGAGGGTCCATCGGTTCGCCAACGACGATCCCGACCGTCGAGCGATGGATGAACTTGGCGCCCTCGGGTAGAGCGTCGCCGGTGCCGCTGATACCGATCGGCACCACCCTGGCTCCGGTTTTGGCCGCCAGCCATGCTGCGCCATCGAATAGTTCACCGACATCGTGACCGGGCTGTCGGCCCCCTTCGGGAAAGACGATCATCGACTCGCCTCGATCGAGGAGGGTCTTGGCCGCCAGCAGGGCCTCTCTGTCGGCCTCACCCCGTCGTACCGGAATCGCCCCCAGGGCGGCACAGAAGTACTTGACCACCGGTACGACAAACAGAGATTCCTTGCCAAGCGCTCGAATGCGACGGGTGCTGAGGGTGGCCAGCACAACGCTGTCGAGGTGGCTGCGATGGACAGGCGCCAAGATGGTTGGCCCTGGTAGATCGAGCACTGCCGTGTTTTTCGACCGCATCCTCAGCAGCGGAAACACAATGGTGCGGACCAGCCGATGCACAACTCGGTAGACCTTGAGCGACGACGGCCTGTCACCAACGTCGAAGGCCCAGGATCGAACAGCTTTGCTGTCAATCGTTTTGCTCTCGCTCTTCTCGACCGGTGCCTGGCTCACGGCGTCCAAGGGTAGTGAGCTGCTTGGGCTACCGAGGCCGACCCCCGCTACGGTCCAGACAGTGGTCGGGGAAGACATGACGGTCGGGGAACAGGAATCGACCAGCGCCGTCATTGGCCGTCTTCTTCTTCCCATCTACTTTCCATCGTTGCTGGTCCAGACCGGTGTCGGCATGTTGTTCACCGTTCTGCCCTTGTACCTTCGTGACGAAGTGAAGCTGAGCTTCACCATGGTGGCGGTGGTCATTGCGGCGGGCGGACTTGGCGGAATGATCTCCCAGATTCCGGCCGGCGTTTTGTTGTCTCGAACATCGGAACGACCGGTCATGGTCGCCGCGTTGGGGCTCGTCGCCGTGTCTACCGCTCTCGTCGGTTCGACCGGATTGGCGATTGCCCTCATCGTCCTACGGCTGGCCTGGGGGGTTGGCTCGACCGGCTGGCTACTGAGTCGTCAGACGCTGATGACCCGAGCTTCTCCGCCGTACGCCAGGGGTCGAGCCATGTCGCTTTTCGGTGGCATTCAACGGGTCGGCGTGCTGACCGGTGCCGTCCTCGGTGGCTTCCTGCTGGATCGAACCGGATCCGGACCTACTTTCATGGTTGTCGCCGCCATCACGCTGGCTGGCGTTGTGCCGTTGATCTTCGACCGAAACCCGCTGACCTCGTCGGCCCCCATCGCAACCGACCGTCCCAACCTGGCTAAGGCCGTCGGCGCTCATCGCCAGCTATTGCTTGTGGCCGGTACAGGCCAGATAACCATCATCGCTGTCCGTACCGGCCGTCATGTGTTGCTGCCGTTGGTCGGTATCGGGCTGGGCTTGAACGCCACCGAGATCGGCTTCCTGGTCGGCATCGGTTCGTTCGCCGACCTGATCCTGTTCCCGCTCGCCGGGTGGATAATGGACGCCTACGGGCGGCTGTTTGCCATCGTGCCAGGTTTCTGCCTTCTTGGTGTCGGCCTGCTGCTGCTATCGGTCGCCGATGGATATGCCGGGGTCGCCGTAGCCGCCACCGTAATCGGGCTTGGCAACAGCATCGGGGCCGGCACCATGCTCACGATGGCCAGCGATCTGGCTCCGGCAGAGGGCGCGTCGCAGTTCCTTGGTGCGCTGGGCACCATTCGCGAGGCGGGGAAGATCGCCGGTCCTCTCACCGTCGGCTGGTTGGCCGACGTCGCTGGCCTCCCGACTGCGGCGGCGGTGCTTGGTGTGCTGGCGTTCATCGCCACCGGGCTGATCGTTTTCGGTATCGGCGAGACCAGGGACTACCAGGCCACACAACAAGCCATGGCCTGACCTAGCGAACCTCAGAGATTCTCGGGCTCACAGTCTCTCGGGTTCACAGACTGCGGAAGTCGGGTTGCCGCTTCTCGAGGAAGGCCGAAACCGCTTCTTGATGCTCGGGGGTTTTGTAGGCCAGGTTGAGGGCATCGGTCTCCCGCCGCTGGATCAGCCCGATGTCTTCCTCGCCCGCATTCATGGTGAGCAACTCCTTGACCCAGAGAAGATGGGGCGGCGCGTTCTCTCCGTAGCTCTTGGCCCTGGCGATAGCGGCATCGAGCAGGTCCTCATCTGCGACCAACTCGTCGACCAAACCAAGAGCGAGAGCCTCGTCGGATTCCACAATCCGCCCCGAGAGCATGAGGTCTGATGCTGCCCCGAACCCAACCCGTTGCGGCAGAAACCGTGAGCTGGCTAGTTCGGGCACGACGCCAACCTTCACGAACCGAGCGCTGAGCCGGGCCGAGGTTCCAGCCACGATCCGGTCGAAGGACAGGATCATGGACAGACCCATACCGATAGCAGCACCGTTGACGGCCGCCACGATCGGCTTGCTTCCTCTGATCATCTCGACCCAATTCTTGGCTGGCCGCATGGTCTTGTCATCGTGTGATGAGGGCTCGTCGCCGTCGAGCTGGGCCTGAAACTCGGCGCCGATGTCAGCCCCGGCACAGAAACCTCGCCCCGCTCCGGTCACCACGATGGACCCGACCGACGCATCCTCGTTGGCGCCGGTGATGGCATCGGCCAATTCAGCACCCATCGTTCTGGTCCAGGCGTTGAGGCGGTCAGGTCGGTTGAAAGTAACAAGTAGTACGTCGTCTCGCTGCTCGGTCAAGATCTGGGTGTACTCGGTCATACCGACAACCTACTTGGGATCGATTTTCCCGTGCCTGGATCCACGTCCGAATCAAGCTGCTCTCCCAAACAGGAGAGTGCTAGACACCGTTCGTGCCCTTCATCGACGTAAACGGTGTCCAGCTCTATTTCGAACGTCATGGTGAAGGCCCTCCGTTGCTGAACCTCGGCGGGTCGGGCGCCGATCTGCGCCGCTCGGCCCCCGACCGGTTCCCGCTGAACAAACACTTCGACGTATTGCACTTCGATCAGCGGGGTCTTGGTCAGTCGACCAAGACAGGCGGGCCCTTCTCTATGGCCGACTATGCCGATGACGCTGTGGCCCTGATGGCCGCGATCGGCTGGGAGCGAGCCGACGTCTTTGGCACCAGCTTTGGCGGCATGGTTGGGCTGGAACTTGCCATCCTTCACCCGGAATGTGTGAACCGACTGGTCGTCAACTGCACATCACCAGGCGGGAACCTGCCGTCGTTCCCGATCGAGGAGCTTGAGAAGATGGATGTCGAAGCCGCCATCGAGATCAAACTCGGCCTCCTCGACAATCGTTGGGACCCCGGCCAGGACGACCCCATTCCGGGCCTGGGGTCGGCCTATGACGCAATCGTTCAGGGCTATCGAAACCGGCGGTCGCCGGAGGACCAAGCCGGCTTTCTTCTTCAGTTGGAGGCCCGGGCCGGCCATGACGTGAGCCGACGGCTACACAAGATCGAGGCCAAGACCCTGGTCTGTGCTGGCGAGTATGACGATCAGGCGCCGCTACAGAACAGCACCGCCCTGGTGGAAGGTATTACCGACGCTGAGCTGCGGGTCTTCCAGGGCGGGCACCTTTTCCTGCGCCAGGACCGCACCGCGTTCCCGAACATCATCGACTGGCTCACCTAGCCCACAACAACACCCGCCACCCCCGGATCTGCGAGCCCCACGTGCCGAAAACGGCACCCTGGGCTGACAGATGCACCAGTTCGGCTGCGAAGCGGAGCGCAGCAGCGGCAGGCGCGTGACCAAGATGGCGAAGCCGTTCGGCGACAGCCGAACCAAGCAATAGAGCCGAACCGATCAGTAGGGCCAGGCGGGTTGGTTGCCTTCGGGTAGCTCGATCTGGAAGGTGTTGAGGGTGAGCGAAACCAAGCAGTAGTAGCCGATCAGCTGCGCCAGCTCGACCATGCCACGGTCTCCGACCTGGGCCTGGGCTGCGTTGTAGATATCGTCACTCACTCGGCCGTCGGCCAACAGGTGGCTGGTGAAGTCATGGACGGCCTGCTCATCGGCTTTCGAGAACGAGGGAGTCTCACCTTTCTCGATGGCGGCGATGACTTCCTCGCTGATCCCGGCTTTGATGGCAAGTCGGCTGTGGGCCATCCATTCGAAGTTGGACCGCCAGTGGGCACCCACCATCGAGACGGCCAGCTCGAGCAGGCGATTGTCGAGCTCGGTACTGAAACGGAGGGACTCTCCGAGCACCACCACATTCTTCCCGGTGCCCGCTGCGTGCAGGGGGGCATTGAACGGTCCGATAAGCCCCCCGTGGTCGCCCACGAAGTTGCCACCACGGCTCCCGTTGGTGACATTGTCCCAAACGGCCTGCTGGTCGGCATCCAAATTCTCGTTGGTGATGAAAGGAAGACGGGTCATGGCCGGACCCTAGTGGCCGATGGGAGTAGGGCAGAAAGCGCAAAGGAGCAGCAATGGCCAACCGAGCATGGGCGACAGCGTTGTTTTCGGTGACGATGCTGGTCGGAGCCTGCAGCAACCCATCGAACCCTGAGGAAACAACCTCCACCACCGCCGACTTCGAGTCTGAACGCTCGGCACCAGCCGATGGGCTCACCGACGTCGACTGGGTGTTCGGTCTGGTCGAAGTCGACGGTTCACCAATCGAACCTCCACCCGACAACCGAACCAGTATGACGCTTCGAAGCGACGGAACCGTTGAGGGAGGCGGAGGCTGCAATGACTTCGTCGGCACCTGGACCACATCGGGAGGCACAGAGATCGAGTTCTCCGCCCTGACGGTTGACGAAGAGGACTGCGGCGAGACAAAGGACTGGTTTGACGCAATCGACTTGCTGGCACAGATCGACAGTTGGGAACTAGACGACCTCACCCTCGTGCTTACCAACGCCGACGGCGGCCGTATCGTTGCAGTGGCTTCCTGACCACTGCTCCGCTACCAGGTATCGATCTGGGCCCGCTTTTTTCCCTCCCGCTTCGCCGGTGGAGGAGCGGACTTGAGCGCCACCATGATCCAGCGGCGGGACTCAATCGGATCAATGACGTCGTCCAACTCGAAGTGATCGGCCATCGAGACGCCCTTGCCAACCTCGTACATTCTCGCAACCCGGGTCTCGAACTCGGCTAGACGCTCCGCTGGGTCCTCGATGGCGGCAAGCTCGTTGCGGTAGCCCAGCTTCACTGCTCCCTCTAGCCCCATGCCCCCGAACTCGCCGGTGGGCCAAGCGACGGTGAAGATAGGCATCCTGAATCCGCCACCGGCCATGGCCTGAGCGCCGAGGCCGTACCCCTTGCGGAGCACAATGGTGACCATCGGGACATCGATATTGGCACCGGTCACGAACATACGGGCGGCGTGGCGCACTAAAGCGGTCTTCTCCACTTCTGGTCCGACCATGATTCCTGGTGTGTCGCAGAAGTTCACGATGGGAATATCGAAGGCGTCGCACAACTGCATGAATCGGGCTGCCTTGTCGGCCCCGTCGCTGTCGATGGCACCAGCCAGATGAACCGGATTGTTGGCGATGACACCGACCGGACGGCCCTCGATCCGAGCCAGGGCGGTGATCATCCCAAGACCAAAGTGCTCGCGGATCTCGAGCACCGAATCGACGTCGAACATCGTCTCGATCACCTCCCGCACGTCGTACATGCGCAGCCGGTTCTCGGGAATGATGTGACGGAGTCGGCGCTGGTCGTGAATCTCCCAGTCGTCAATGGGTCCTTGGAAGTATGAGAGGTACTTCTTCGCTGTCTCGACTGCCTCTTCTTCGTCCTCGACCAGGATGTCGATCACACCGTTCGGGACCTGGTCCTCGACCGGGCCTACTTCGGTCGGACGGAACACACCGAGACCACCGCCCTCGATCATCGCCGGACCGCCCATCCCGAGGTACGACTGCCGGGTCGAGATGATGATGTCGCAGCAGCCCAAGAGGGCGGCGTTACCAGCGAAGCAGTAGCCACCGTTGATACCGACCATGGGCACCAGACCGCTGAGCTCTCCCCAGAGTCCGAAGGCCAGGCAGTCCAGACCGGCAACCACCAGCCCATCGGTATCGCCGGGACGGCCACCGCCGCCCTCAGCGAACAGAATCACCGGGGTCTTGAGCTTGGCCGCCAGCTCGAACATTCGGTCCTTCTTGCGGTGATTGTTGCCGCCCTGAGTTCCGGCCAACACCATGTAGTCGTAGGTGACCACCATGGTCTGGGCTGTTTCTTCGTCGAACAGCTCACCGTTAACCGAGCCGATACCGCCGATGAGGCCGTCGCCCGGAGTCTTCTCGATCAGCTCCTCCAGGCTCCTTCGTTTCCGCTGGGCTGCAACCACCAATGGCCCCCACTCAACGAAGGAGTCGCCATCGACCAGATGGGCGATGTTCTCCCGGGCCGTACGGCGGCCGGTGGCGTGTCGTTTCGCTACCGCGTCGGGCCGGTTCTCGTCGAAGCCATAGCTGTGGCGAGCGATGGCCTCGGCCAGATCGGGGCGGATCACATCGAGATCAACAATGTGCTCGGCCACTTCACCGGTCGAAGCCACCTCGGCTTCTTCGACCATGAGCATGGTGTGACCTTCGAAAATGGCGTCGCCCGGCGAGACCACGATGCGACGGACGATGCCGCTGACCTCGGCGGTAATGACGTGCTCCATTTTCATTGCTTCCATCACCAGCAGTTGGGTGCCGATGGTGACCTCGGTCCCTTCTTCGACATCGAGGCTGACGATGGTGCCCTGCATGGGAGCGCCCACCGCGGCCATCCCTTCGGGGGTGTCATCGAGCTGCGGGGCAGCACGTACCGCTACCTCTTCCTTGCCGAGCGACAGCACGGCAAGCGGGTCCGACGCATCAACCTGGGTGCCTGCTCTTCCAGCACTGTCCCCCTGAGCGCTGGCCGATTCGGTCACCGGAAGCGCAGCGACGATCTCGGCTGCTCTCGCGCCGATGAACCCGGTCGAGACATCGTTGGCTATGACCTCGGGCAGAGACAACAACTGATGAAGAAAGCCGGCGTTGGTATCGATGCCGTCTATCTGGAAATCCGAGAGCGCCCGCTGTGCTCTTGTGTAGGCGGCAGCCAGCCCTCCCCGGCGGACGTGGACAATCACCTTGGCCAATAGCGAGTCGAAGCTAGGCGATGTGGTGTAGCCGGCATAGCCGTAGGTATCGGTGCGTACACCAAGACCGGAGGGGACATCGAAGCGGGTGATGACACCACCGGTTGGTTTGGCCGAGCCATCAGCTTCCATCCGCTCGGTGTTCACTCGTAGCTGCACGGCTTGACCAACGACATCAGGCGACTGGTCAAGCCCAAGGTCGGCCAGCGACGAACCGGCGGCCAGCTGTAGTTGGCTCTGGACCAGATCGATCCCTGTGACTTCTTCGGTGACCGTGTGCTCGACCTGAAGTCGGGCGTTGGCCTCGATGAAGTAGAAGTCGCCGGAGGTGCGGTCGACCAGGAACTCAATGGTTCCGAGACTTCGATAGTTGGCCGATTCGGCCAAGGCCACTGCGGCATCCAGCAGGCCCCGGCGAACAGCGGGATCAAGATCGGGGGCCGGGGCCAGCTCCACGATCTTCTGGTTCTGTCGCTGGAGGCTGCACTCCCGTTCCCACAAGTGGGTCACTCCCCCGGCGCCGTCGCCAATGATCTGAACTTCAATGTGGCGGGCATCGGCGACCAGCTGTTCGGCATAAACCGAACCGCTGCCGAAGGCCGCACTTGCCTCGGACTGGCAGCGTTCGAACGCTGCCGCCGCCTCGGTCGGATCGGTGACCGCCCGCATGCCCCGACCGCCACCACCGCTGACGGCCTTGAGCATGGCACCGCCGTGCTCGGCTACGAAGGCGGTGGCCTCGGCCGGGTCGGACAAGACGCCGCTGCCGGCCAGAATCGGCACGTTGACCGACTCGGCCAGAGCCCTGGCCTCAGCCTTGTCGCCGAAGAGGCCGAGCGTTTCGGGCCGGGGCCCCACGAAGTTGAGTCCGGCGTCGAGACAGGCAGCGGCAAACGCCTGGTTTTCACTCAGGAACCCGTAGCCCGGGTGGACGGCATCGCATCCGGTGTCGAGGGCGGCTTGGACCACCTGCTCTATGTCGAGGTAGGCCACAGCGCCGCGGCCAGGCAACTCCACCCGCTCGTCGGCCTTGGTGCAGTGCAACGACGCAGCATCGTCGGCCGGAGCGACAGCCACCGTCTCGATGCCCAACTCGGCAGCGGCCCGCAGAATACGGCAAGCAATCTCGCCCCGGTTGGCGACCAGGAGTTTCGTGACAGTGAAGGATTCGACCATTGCCGAAGTCTCTCACCCACCCCCTGTGACTCAAAGTCCCCGGTGTGTGTCAGCCCCGATAGCGGCGGGGTTGGCCTTTGGCCGTTCGATAGAGCACGAAGTAGTACGCGCCCAGGAATGACGCCAAACCGAACCGCAGCAGGGTGCCGGCTGTATTGCCTGACCAGTAGGCCGAGACCGTCCACCACGTTCCGCCAACCATGACTCCCACCATGGTCAGCAACGCGGTGACAGTGACAACGTTCCAGCCGGACCCTGCCCGATTGTCCCTCCACCGGAACTCTTTCGACGTGTGCAACACGTTCTGTCCGCCAAACTTTCGCACCGGTTCCCTCGCCGAACCGGTTCGCTACCGCCCACAGTAGAGGGTGCCCCGACACGGAGGCTGAGGAGACCTGCTCACCGCTGAGCGCTAGTCTGGCGCGCCATGGATGCAACGCAGACTTTGCACTGGCAGGACACCGACGTCGAGGTCCACAAAGTGGTGGTTGGCCCCTACGAGAACAATGTTTTCGTTGTTCGCTGCCGCCACTCAGGTGAGGCCGTTCTTCTCGATGCGGCCAACGAGCACGAACTGTTGTTGGAGATGGCGACCACCCTCGGGGTTCGCACCATTCTCGAGACTCACGGCCACCACGACCACATTCAGGCCATTCCCCAGGTCAGAGACGCCGGCTTCGAGGTTGGCGTCACCGCCGCTGACGCTTCAATGCTGCCGAGCTACGACTACATCCTCGAAGACGACACCATGATCGAATTCGGAACACAGAAGCTCCACACCAGCATCACCCCCGGGCACACGCCCGGTTCCATCTGCTTCAAGCTGGTCGACAAGCCGTTGTTGTTCACCGGCGACACGCTCTTCCCCGGCGGGCCCGGCGCCACCGGCTACGAGGGCGGCGACTTCAGCCAGATCATCGAATCAATCGACTCTCGACTTCTGACCTACGACACCGACACCATCGTGCTCCCCGGCCATGGCGACAACACCACTATTGGTAATGAACGGCCTCACCTGCAGGAATGGGTCGACCGAGGCTGGTAAGTCAGCGGATCTGTATCGAGCGGTCCCACTCTTCGAGGTGAGTCGGCGTCATCGGTAGGGCGATGTGGAAGCCCTGGCCCAGTGTGCAACCTCGATCGCGCAACAGATCGAGCTGTTCTTTAGTTTCAATGGCCTCGGCCGTCACCGTCATGCCCAGCCGTTCAGCCAACCCCAGAATGGTGTCGACCAGTGTGAGGTAGGTATCGGAGACCAACATCTGCTCGACGAAGCTTCCATCGATCTTCAGGTCGGTGGCCGGGAACTCGGCGAGCTGTTGCAGCGAAGCGACACCGGTGCCGAAGTCGTCGAGGGCCACCGGTATGCCGGCGCGACGTACCTTGGCCAGCATGGTGGCCACGGTGGCCGGGTCGGTGTCTACCGCCCGTTCAGTCACCTCAACGCCCAGTGCACCCTGGGTCCCTCCCGTTGAGGCGCGCTGCACCAACTCGACAAAGTCCGGCCGCTCGATGGAGCGGGGCGACACATTGGTCCACACCACGCCACCTTCGGGAAGAAGACCGCTGGACTGCCATGCAGCCATCTGGGCCCCAGCCGTAGTTACGACCCATTCATCGAGCGACAGAATGAGGTCCGATTGTTCGGCCAGGGAGACGAACTCTTCGGGGCCGGCGACCACCCGCCCATCCTCTTCCCAGCGCACCAACGCTTCCAGGTTGATCCAGCGACCTGTCTCCAGCTCGACCATCGGTTGATAGACGAGATGCAGGCGATCGTTGGCAATGGCGTCGGCCAGGCCCCGGATCATGTCAAAGCGTTGACGGTGACTCTCCCCTGCCATTCCGGCCGGAATGTGGCACGCATCGCCACCGGCTCTCTTGGCCACGAACATGGCAGCATCAGCCGAGGCAAGGGCTCGTTCCGGGTTGTCATCGGCTGCGGTGGTGATCAAGCCGATACTGGCCCGAATGTGACGTCGTCCACCGAGTGCGGCCGCCGGCTCAGAGAGGGCGGTGTTCAATCGCTCCCCGATCGATTCCAGCTGCGTTGCCGAGTCGACACCGGGAATGAGAGCGACGAACTCGTCACCGCCCGGTCGGGCCACAAGCGCCCGTTCCCCGAGGGTACGAGTGAGGCGAGCTGCCGTTTCGATGAGAATCTCGTCACCGATCAAGTGACCGAAGGTGCTGTTGATCCAGGCGAACTGATCGAGGTCGATGACGGCAAGAGCAAACGGTTCCCGGTCGTCGCATAGTCGCTGGAGCTCCTCGTTCAGTAGACGACGATTCGCCAGGTCGGTGAGGGGATCATGAGATGCCGCGTGCGCCAGTTGTTCGTCCTTCCGAATTCGTTCGATGAACAGCCCCGAGAGCCGGCCCACCAGCTCAAACACGCTCCACTCGGTGTTGGTCGGGGTGCCCGCCTTGTTCCGAAACCCTTCGGCGTACCCAATCAGATCACCATTGGAGGAGCGGATGGGCGAGGTCACGAGGCTGCCGACTTCGTCTCCCGATGGGCCCTGCCCTGAGGCACTCAAAGCAGCCAATCCCCGGGCGGCGGCGTCGGCTGCATGAGGCGGCGCGTCCTCGGGAACCTGGAGTTGTGTGATCCTCACGGTGGTGTTGTCGAGATGGCGCTCACCCAAACGACACAGTGCGGCGAGACATTCTTCCAACGTTGATCGACCGGTGAGGAGCTCCATGACCTCCACCTGCTCAGTGGCAAGAGCCTCTGCTCGCCGGCGATCAGTCAGCTCGACCACCTGGTAGACCAGCGCAATTCGTTCCCTGCCATCCGGATCGACGAAGGTCTCATGAATGGCTCCGATGTCGACCGAGCGATACGAGTCGAGACCATCTCGGACCCGGTAGAGGCCCGGTGGTCGGGCCCCGGAATGGGCCAACACCTCCATGACGACCTCGGCCGCTCGAAGACCATCGTCGGGGTGGAGAAGGTCGAGAGCGGGTGTGCCTATCACCGCTGCTTCATCCAGGTCGAAGGACTTCGCAAGGCCCACACTCATCGCCCGGATGTTCAGTTCATCATCGACGATGAGCACCGGGCGCGACGGTTCCTCATAGTGTCGAACTAGCTCTTCCCAAACCGTTTTGTTACGCGAAGGATGTTGCACCACCTTGACCATCGGCTCAATTGACGCACAGCCTGAGTGATTCTGCAGCCGACCTCAACGACCGAAGTTGGCTGCCACCTCGGGATCGAGCTCAGCAAGCTTGATCAGGTCGGCATCGGTTTCAGACGCATCGCCGAGAGACAACAGGCGGTTGTAGCCCCTGAAGGTGGTCTTCGTCATGTGGACTGCCAACTCAGGAAGCTCGCACAGTCGATCGGTCCACCGAGCCACTGCGGCATCGAGTTCGGCCGACTCCACACACTCGTGGGCCACCGCCCACTCGGCGGCCCGCACCCCGTCGATTCGTTCGGCCATCATCACCAACTGTCGGGACCGAGCCATGCCGATTTCCTGGGTGAGGCGAGGAATGGCGGCCCAGGTAAGAGGCACGCCCAGCTCGACCTCCGGCAGATACCACTGCGTTTCCGGAGTGGTCACTCGGAAATCACACGACATGGCAAAACACATGCCACCGCCGATGGCGTGACCCTGAACTCGAGCCACGGTCGGGAGATCGCAGTCCTCGATGGCTCGACATGCTCGACGACCCAAATGGGCCATCCATCGCTTTCCCCTTGCGGTAGTGGGCATCTCGGGGTCAGG
>CALHBU010000086.1 GCA_937930655.1 uncultured Acidimicrobiales bacterium
CGCTGTCCCAGTCGCCCACAACCGGTTTCAGAACGAACCGTTCGAGCACGCCGTCAGGCAGGAGCTCGTCCACACTGATTGGGCGGCCGTAGGGGCGACCTTCGCCATCGGAGAAAACAAAACGACCGCCAGTCGCCGTGACCTCGAAGGCGCCCGTTGTCTCCTGACCATCACCATTCCAGTCCCCAGCCAGCACGTCGAAGGGATGAGTGAACCAATCGAGTGTGGGTGGCGCAGCGCCCAAAAGATCTGTGCCTCCTAGATCTGTGCCTCCTGGATCTGTGCTAGTTATCGCAGCGGAGCTGGGCTGGACTTCGACTCGGTCCATGACCGCTGGACGAAGGTCGGCTCGTAGAGACGCACGTTCTCGCCGGAAGACCCGAAGTTCTTCAGTACGACGCAGGGCCCAGTCGTTCCATTGGTCTGTGCCGAAGTAGTGGGTGAGGGCGACGGTGACATTGCGTTCCACTCCTTTGTCGCAAAGAAGAGCAGCGGCCGTAGCCGCGGCATCCCAAAAGTTCTGCGGATCAGTTATGCCGTCTCCATTGCCATCGGTGGCATACAACTCCCACGTCTGGGGGATGAACTGAAAGGGCCCAACAGCATGATCAACGGTGCTGCTTTGGTCGAGAACACCGTCATCGGTATCGGGGACGGCCGCTCGGCCACCGCGCCCATCAAGAGGAAGGCCCAGAATCCCAGGCTGGCTGTTGCCTACCGACGAGATGGCCGCCGGCTCGGTCGAGGCGTCGGGGTCGAGCAGCCCGTGGTTGGAAGCTACGCCCGCGACCCCGCCGAGCACGGTCCAGTCCAACGTGCAGGGCGCTGTCTCGGCTGCGTACTCATAGATAAGGACGGCGTGTTCCGGTGCTGGTCCTTCCGGTAGTGCGCCAGGGGTCGGCGATGTTGCCGCGGTGAACGCTACCGCCAGCGCTCCGATCCACCCGAGCATGTGGTGGACACTACCTGTGGATAGTCCCGCTGGGTGGTCGGGATGGCACTGCCCCGTAGGGCTTTCGCGGTGTCAGCCTGACTTGACGGTTGAGTAGTGTCAATCTACCTTGACGGCCGTGGAGCAACCGGAAGATCTTTCTGACGGCAGTGGTGTCCCAGCGGTGGAAGAGGCCCAGCATCTTCCGTGGGAAGACGGCTTGAGGATGGTCTGGGAGCTTCGTCAGCTCGGGTCTGAGCTGGAGGGGCACTTCGTCACCAAGGCTCGGCTCGCCGGGGTGTCGTGGGAACAGATCGGACTTGCCCTTGGCGTGTCCCGGCAGGCGGCGCACGCCAAACATCACCGCTAGAGCTTCCTGGTTCGTACGTTCACGGGTCGCTATTGTGATGGTATGAGCACCGAACGCGAGCCCGTCTCCGACTGGGCGACGGACTTCGATCATTTCGATCCCGCCTTTGTGGCCGATCCCTACCCGGTCTATGCCGAGCTGCACGATCGTTGCCCAGTGGCCCACTCCGACCGGTACGGCGGCATGAAGGTGCTCACAAGCTTCGACGACATCTCCGAGGCTGCCCACGACACCGAACGGTTCTCCAGCCGCCGCATCGTGGTCAGCGAAACCCCCACCCATCGGCGAGGGGCCATTCTTCCGCCCATCAATCTCGACCCGCCCCATCACGCTGACCCTCGGCGGGTGATGCTTCCCTTCTTCAATCCGACCAACACACTGAAATGGGAGCAGACCATCCGGGATCTGTGTTCTCAGCGCCTGGATGCATTCGCCGGGCAGGACACCTGTGACCTGGCTGCCGACTACGCCAAACACATCCCCGGTGATCTCACCGCTGTGATGTTCGGTGTGCCGCCGTCGGAGGCCGATCTGTTCAGGGAGTGGGTGCACCTGGTCATCGAAGTCGGCCCCACTGATCCCGACGTCGAGAGGGACGTCACTGCCAAGATGCTGGCCTATATGCATGGCCTCATCGCCGACCGACGTCAGAACGGTGGCGACGACCTGGTGACGTACCTGCTGGATCAGGAACTCGACGGAGCCCCCATGTCCGACGACGACATGGCCAAGATGCTCTTCCTTCTTCTCATCGCCGGTATCGACACCACCTGGTCAGGAATCGGCTCGTCGTGTCTGCACCTGGCCAGCCATCCCGAGGA
Source organism: uncultured Acidimicrobiales bacterium (assembly GCA_937930655.1). Classification (GTDB taxonomy): domain Bacteria; phylum Actinomycetota; class Acidimicrobiia; order Acidimicrobiales; family SZUA-35; genus JAHECQ01. The sequence goes on from CALHBU010000086.1 coordinate 2,123, forward strand.
CCGTCGCCGACTCGTCGACGAACCCGACCTCATCCCCACCGCCACCGAGGAATTCCTCCGGGCCTACTCCCCCGTGTTCGTGGCCCGCGTCGCCACCACCGACACTGAGATCAGCGGCTGCCCGGTAAACGAAGGTGACTGGGTCATGCTCGGCTATCCGGCCGCCAATCGTGACGGTGAAGCGTTCGACGATCCCGACCAGGTTCTGATCGATCGTCAGCAGAACCGACACGCTGCTTTCGGACTCGGTGTGCATCGCTGCCTCGGCTCCAATCTGGCCCGGCTGGAGATGAACATCGCCATCGAGATGCTCCTCGACCGCTATCCCGATTTCGAGCTGATCAATCCCGACACCGTGACGTACTCGTCAGGCAATGTGCGCGGCCCCCGGGTCGTCCCCGTCCGCCTCAACAACTAGCGTTGAGCCACGGCTCAACCTCGAGGAGATCTCATGACTGCTGTCCAGCCCACCACCGTTGACTTTCACTTCGACGTGCTGTGTCCCTGGGCTTACCAGACCTCACTGTGGATGCGCGACGTTCGGGACCAACTCGATCTCACCGTGAACTGGAAGTTTTTCTCGCTGGAGGAGGTCAACAGGGTCGAGGGCAAGCGTCATCCCTGGGAACGGGAGTGGAGCTACGGATGGTCGATCCTTCGTATCGGCGCGCTGCTGGGTCGGATCGATATGAAGCACCTCGACGACTGGTACGCCGTTACCGGACGAGCCCTTCACGTGGACGGCATGAAGATCCACGAGCCAGATGTTGCCCGGCTCCTCTTGGAGGAGATCGGCATGGATCCCGGCCTGGTCGACGAATCCATTCGTGACGAAAGCACCAACGATGAGGTGAAGGCCGATCACGACAAGGTCATCGGGGCCAAGGGGTTCGGCGTACCCACTCTTTTCTTCCCCGGAGTCGACGGCGGACCAGAACAAACCCTCTTCGGACCGGTCCTCATCGACCCCCCAACCGGCGACGCAGCACTTCGCCTCTGGAACACCGTGTGTGGTTGGCTCGAGTTCCCGCACATGTACGAACTACAGCGCCCCAAGACCGTCGAGGACGAGCAGGTCATCGGTAAGACCTTCAAGCCCTACATGGAAGCCCGGGACTGGGTCAGCATCAACCGGGGCAAAGTGGTGGCGATGGAAGAAGACGGCTTCAAGGTCAAGGGCGACGCCAAAGACGCTGGCAAGCTCAAGTCGTAGCTGACGGTTCTTCAAGGCCAGAGTACATACAGCGCCAGCACCGGTCGGTCGGGCTCTGCCCGGGCGCTGTGAATCACACCCGGTGGGTTGTAGAACGTCGAGCCGGGCTCGACGTCTTGGTAGCCCCCGTGACCGCCGAAGCGCCAGCTCCCGCGACCAGCCATGGTGAGGTACAGCTCCTGGGGCTCATGATTGTGCTCGGGATACACACAACCAGCTCCAGCAACGAGGAACCCAGCCACTACCTCGCCTAACTCGAAATGGTTATTCAAGGGAGCAAGAGCAATCTGTCGTCCGTCGGGATCGTCGCCGCGAGGCGAAGAAGTCCAGCGCAACTGGCGGGCGATCGGCCCAAAAGCTTCGGCCGGGGCAGCCAATTCGAGGTCGAGTAGCTCATCCACCACAGGAACGAGCCGAGGGTCGGCATCCACCGGGTGGCCACGGTCGAGGGCATCGAGAAAGGCGTCGACCCCTTCGGTGACTACCTGAGAGCTGGCCGTGGCCAACGCAGCCTGGCCGCAACGACGGAGGAAGACCTCAAGGTCAGACGGCATCGGAAGCGGTGACGTCAGAGAGCAGTCTGAGCAGGAAGTTCAAGACCCTCCTGCTCAATGGTCGGTCCGATGTCGAGACTGGTGGCTCGTCGGGCGTCACGAGGCCACCGAAGATCGTCGAACGGTCGGCCCCGGTGGAACACACACTTGTTGTCCCAGATGACCAGGTCGTTCACCCGCCACCGGTGGGAGTACACGAACTGAGGCTGGGTGGCGTGAGCCATCAGCTGGTCGATGAGGGCGGTGGCCTCACTATCGGGCATGTCGATGATGCTGCCAGCGTGGGATGCGAGGTAGATCGATTTGCGACCGCTGGCCCGGTGGGTGCGGACCATGGCCTGAGGAACCCGTGGATAGTTGGCGTTCTCCTCTGCTGTCATTTCAAAACCAAGCCGGGCTCGAGAGGTAGCGATTGAATGGATGGCCACCCGTCCTTCGATCCTGGTTTGTAGCTCGGGATCGAGGGCATCCCACGCCGCTCGGGCATCGGCGAACTCAGTCTGTCCTCCCACCGGCGGAATCGACTTCATGTAGAGGCACGAAGCGTTGGCCGGGGTTGGCTTGAACGACGAGTCGGTATGCCACAGCCGGTTGCCCCGCTGAAAGTCAATCATCCGATTGTCGGGTGTCATGACGTTGCCGGTGCGGTCAAGGTTCGACACATCGGCCAGGGTGCTGGGGAGACGTTCGTCCTCGACGTCCATCGACTTCTGCATCGAGTGGTCGACCGAGCCGAACCGTTGAGCGAACCCTACGTGTTGATCAGTCGGCAACTGCTGATCGGGGAACACCAAAACCGAGTAGGTGTTGTACGCGTCTTCGATGATGGCCCAGTCGGCATCATCAACCGGTTGGGAAAGGTCGACGTCGCCGATCTCAGCGGCGAAAGAGTCGGTAATGGGCCAGACGTCAGCTGCCATCACGAAAGTATGTCAGAGGTAGCTGCCGAGCTCACCATAGGTTGATCGGGCAGGATCAGCTCGAGTCCGTCCAGAAGCTTGGGGAATTCGGGCCACCAGGGTCCATGGGGCAGGCTGGCCAACGCCGCTCTGATTAGCTCCGTTTCCGGTTCGACCGGCACGACTCGGTGGGGCGCCGCTCGATGGAGCACGCCGAGGTACCAGTCCCTTCGGCCGGTCGGCAGGATTTCAGGGTCGACCACCAGATAGAAGTCGGGCAACCCGATCGTGTCGCTCCGCTGTCGGGCGAGAGCCTCGGTGACCGCCACCTCGAGATCGCCGCGAGCGCCGCCCTCGAAGAGCGCCATCCACGCCGTCACCACTGACTCGAGCGGATCGGCGTCGTGCACGGTGTACAGGGAGCGTGACTTACCCACCTGCTGCCACGCAGTCATGGCTCGTTGCGCTGGCGGTTCATCGTCCGAAGGACGAAGGGTCCGGACATTCCTGGCGTCGTCCAAACTTTGCACCGCCGCATCGGCCCCGGCACCAACGATGGTCACCACCGTGGTGCTGAGACGCTTCTGCATGTCCCGACAGTAGCGCTGGGTGTCAGGCGCAGCCTTGCCACCAATGCACAAGCGATTCGGTCAGTTGAGTAGGTTGACGGGGTGAAAGCCCTACAGATTCAAGAACTGACCGGCCCGTCCGGTGTGGCCCTGGTCGAGTGCGACGAACCGGCGACCGATCCGACCAAAGTGGTCGTCGATGTGGTCACCGCCGGGGTCTCGTTCCCT
>CALHBU010000087.1 GCA_937930655.1 uncultured Acidimicrobiales bacterium
ACATCGTCGATCGACTGGCTGAGCATGGAGCCGACGAACAGATCGGCTTCGTCGACACGGTGGCCAAGGAAATGCCGCTGCTAGTTCTAGCTCACCTCCTGGGGATTGCCTCCGAAGATCGGCAGTTGTTCTTCGACTGGAGCAACCGAATCATTGGCAATCACGACCCTGAGGTCGGCGGCTCGGTGCAGGATTTCCTAGTAGCCAAGGACGAGCTCTTTGCCTACGGCCGTCGTGTGATCGCCGAGAAGAAGGCGGCGCCAGCCGACGACCTGATCTCTGCGGTGGTGGCCTCAGAACTTGGCGGCGAGCCGATCGATGAGCAGAAAGTGGTGATGCTCTGGTTCCTTCTTCTGATCGCTGGCAACGAGACCACCCGATCGTCTCTGACCGGTGCCATGGAGATGTTGTCGACCCATCGAGATCAGCGGGACCTACTCCTCAGCGACCTCGACGCCCACGTCCCAGGGTTCATCGAAGAAACCCTTCGAGTAACCAACCCTGTGCTCCACTTTCGCCGCACCGCGGCGGTCGACACCGAGCTGGGCGGGGCCCATATCAAGGCTGGCGACAAGGTCGTGCTGTGGTATCCCTCGGCCAATGCCGACGAGGCCATGTTCGATGACCCGATGCGTTTCGACCTCACCCGCAGCCCAAATCAACACTTGGCATTCGGCATCGGCACCCACTTCTGCCTCGGGGCCCGGTTGGCTCGCCTTCAGATGAAAGCGATGTTGGTCGAGCTTCTGTCCCGCTATCCCGACATCGAGGTCAGCGGCCCAGCCCGCCGAATCCACTCCAACTTCCTGCACGGCGCCCTCGAGCTTCCCGTTCGTCTCGGACCCCACGCTCCCTAGCCGCCGTCCGGTCCCAGCCCTAGCGCCGTTCTGGCGGCCCTAGGCCCCGCTCCAACCATTCTGGCGGCTCAAGGCCCCTCTCCAGGGGCGAGCGGCCGCCAGTTCGTCATGGGAGGGGCCTGGAACCGCCACGGGTTAGCCGGCAAGGGCGGCACGAAGGTCGCCGAACGCGGCCGCGCCCTCATCGCTCCGGGTCCATGAGATGTAATCGGGCCGACCACGTTCTCGGAAGAATGGGTTGCTGAAGATGGCGGCCCAGTCAGCTACAGGCTTGAGCATGCGGGCTTCCATCGACGGCTCGAAGCCGGACCAGTTGCGAGCGTGTTCTTCCGACCGGAAGAGGTTCATTTGCGCTCATCTAAACGGCCGGTTGGCCGCATCACCCCCGACCTCAGCGTTGGTATAGCCAACAAGCGTGTCGGGTTCGACCAGAAGGATCTCTTCGTCTCGCATCTCGATAACCATCGAGTCACCACAGTCGAGGCAGGGCGCCTCGACCCGCACCGTCTGTCCGGGAAACAGCCATCGGATGGCGGTGGCCTCGAAGCCGCACTGGGCATACCAACCGGGCTGCCCATCGACCGACACTCGGTACTGGGTTGGCTGGATGTTGAACGGCGGAAAGCTGCCGATGTAGTCGGTGCCGGGATGAAGCCAACCGGGGATGCACTCGATGAGGTCGTGCAACACAACCTTGGCGTCCTCCGGACCCATGTCGAGCGCCGTGCCCAGTTCGGCGTAGTGAGGTGCCTGGCCAGAGTCGATGATGGTCGAGAGGATCGAGCTAAAGGCCCGGTCCAGTACGGCTACGTCGGTCATGTGGCCTCCTTGGTCGGCATGAGTTCCGTCACCGAAACGTAGCCGTTCTCTACCGCATGGGTATCGCTGCCATCGAAGCTATTGAATGAACTGTCTCGCTCAAAGGTGGCGGCAAACACCCCTGGGCTGCGCTCGGTCAGGGTTGGCGAGTGCATGCTGTAGGGGAAGCGGTCGCTGAGCCGGGTGTTCTTCGATCCGATCAGACGGTCGGCAGGCAAATTCGGGACGTTCACGTTGAGCAAGCGAGGCCGCTCGACAACGTCTGCCGCTAGGTCGGCGGCCGCACTGGCCGCGGTGGCCCAATGCTGGGTAGGGCCCGCTCCCTGATCGAACACTGGCTGGCTTACGGCTATGGCCGGTAGATCGAACATGCGGGCCGTGATGCACGCTCCGACGGTTCCTGAGAAGTGAACCGAGTGCCCGACGTTCCAACCGGGGTTGATCCCCGAAACCACCAGGTCGGGAAGCTCGCCGAGTAGTCCCTGGCAGGTGAGAAGGGTGCACAGCGCCGGTGGGCCATCCAGGTGATAGGCAGCCGCCACGTCTGGCAGCTCGCCTCGCTCCACCCGATGGACGTCGGGAAGACCTGGTCCAAGGTGGCCGATCGAGGCACCGGCCCCTGAGTACTCGCCGCTGGGGGCAACCACGGTGACGTCACCCACCTCGGTGAACCGTTGGGCCAGGCTGTGAAGTCCTGGCGAGTCGATGCCGTCGTCGTTGGTCACCAGAATTCGCATGAGTTGATTCTGCTCTGGTTTGGCAGCGAAGAGTGACTTCCCCGACGGGTTGCTGCAAACTGGCGCGGTGACGACAACTGACAGACTTGGTGTGCGGTGGGGCTTGGCCGGGGGAGTGGCACTGGCTTCGATGACC
>CALHBU010000088.1 GCA_937930655.1 uncultured Acidimicrobiales bacterium
GGCTCGATTTGCGGCCCGTGATGGAGCAGCGCCCGTCGAAAGTCGACTTCCGCATCGGCAAACGATCCGCTGTCGTTGAGCCACGATCCGCGGTTGTTGAGAATGGTGACAATGACGTTGCCATCCTCCTCTTTCTCCGCCGCCTCGAGCCCGTCGGCGAAGGTCGCTAAAGCAGCCGGCCCGTCCTGTCGCATCTGGTGGAGCACTGCCAGGTTGGAGAGCAGGCGAGGGAGCAGCTTCGGGTCGAGGTCGGCGCGGCTGAGCGATGCCAGCTCTAGTGCCCGGTCGAAATCGCCACACAGGGAGAAGTGGCCCGTCAGATACAGGCGGACTCTGGCCAGCCAGGCGACATCGCCGCTGTCGTCGGCCAACCGTTCAGCCTCGAGGAGAGATTTCTCCGAGCGAGGAAGGTCGAGTTGGAGCCGCTCCAATAGTCCGAGGCCGGTGAGCAGGATTGATTGAGCAAGCGGATGGTCATTCGCTTCGTCAGCTAGCCGGGCCCTCGCCTCGATGTCGAGGGCCGACCGTTGGTCGGGGGAAGCCTGGGCACATCGTTCCAACAGGGCCAACAGGTCTGCGTTGCCGTTGTTGTTGCCGTCGCTCGTGCCAGAGTCAGAGGTGGAAGTGGAGTCGGCCTTTGGTGGGTTGGCCTTTTTGGGCCGATCGGTCACCTAGGGAAGGAGCCAATCGGTAGCGGCCCGCCCACTGGTCGCATCGCTTGTGATTCTGAATGGTCCCGTTGTGTCCAGGTTGTGCCGAAACAGACCGAACTCGTCAACCGCGACTGGAAGCGGCCCGAGCAGGGTCTCGAGCGAAACCTTGTGTCCCGTCCATGGCTCAGGAACCTGGCCGGTCAGTACTCCGTTGGGATCAATCTCGAAAGCCAAAAGGCCGTCGTCGAACTCGACCACAAGCTGACGCCCAGCGGTGCTGTCCCGGGTGCCGCTCAGTGCCTCGGTGCTGTCGGTGACCGTTGTTCCCGTCTTCTCAGCCGGGTTGATCAACGTCGGGATCTGTCGCAAGACGTCGGTGATCTCGGGACGGGCGGCGCCCGCTACCGATCGGCGGAGCTCGGCCAGAAGTTCGTCGTCGTTCTCAGGTAGCCCGCTCATCTTGCGATGGATCCTTTCGCACCTACGCCCGCTTGTACTTCCTGTAACTCTTGGTCGGCCTCGGCTGATTCGTAAAGAGCTCGCAAACGATCGAGACACCGGCGGCGTTTGGCGCCAACTGTTCCCAGTCGGACGTTTACCGCCTCCGCTACCGAAGCGTAACTGGCTGGCGGGTCGGTGGCCAGCATCAACAGCATCCGTCGGCAGCCGTCATTCAGTTGGCCCAGAACGGTGCGAAGGACGAGGTCGCCCTCTGCTCCCACGACCTGCTCGCTGGGATCGGGCTCGCTGATGTCCTGGCCGGACTCGATGACACCTAGTTCAACGGGCGTGGCGCGCCCTCGTCGTCGGAGCACACCGAGTGCCTCGTTTCGGGCAGTTGTACGCAGCCAGCCTGCCACCCGCTCGGGTTGACGGATGGACGAGATGTTGGTGAACAACGTCAGCCAGGTGGCTTGCACGACATCACTGGCATCGCTGTCGCACAGGCCGTGACCAATAGCGACGGCCCAGACCATGCCGCCGAACCGGTCAATCAATGTTGACCAGGCGGCGGTGTCGCCAGCGGCGACCGCAGCCACCAGGTCCTTGTCTGACATGCCGTCGATGACCTCAAAACGAGGCTTTGGGCAAGGAGTAGTTGAGTTTTCCGGAAAATCTTCCGATGAATTTCGTGCGAGGTGCATTTTTTCGTCCCCCTGGCTCCTCGTAAGGGCAATCACCAACGCCTCAGGAGGCATTCAATGACTACATCCAAGATCCGTCGCACCCTTATCGCCGCTGCCGCCACTGCCGGAGCTGTGGCTGCATCGCAGGCCACCTCGTTGATTGTGGCTTCGAATCTTCTGTTTTTCTGAGAGAACTGACTTTCTGAGAATAGGTGGTCTCACGAGGAGGGCGACGGCGTCAATCGTAGCCGTCGGCCCTCCTCTGAGTCCCGCCCCAACTGATAGCAGATAGATCGCGTCCTCACGGTCGCGATCTTTTGGCTTTTCAGCCCTGTGCGATTTGAACTACAACTAGGGTCAACATGATGGATTCGGCCAAGGTGTGTGGGGCCCACATCTTCAACACAAGACAGGTCGCTGCCGAATTCGGCATCTCCCTGGCCAGCGATGAACGCTTCGCGGTCGTCCTGCTGATGGCCGGCGGTAAAGAGGTGAGCATGGTGCTCGATCTCGAGTGGATTCAGCTGGCCCGCCAGATCGAGGCCCGCAATACGGTGATGCTCGACGGCATCACCGTCCCCGAGGGGGCGATCCGGCATTTGGCCGTCGGATGGCCAAGGGCTTCCGCTGACTCCTCAGACAACTGACGTCCACCGATCCGAGAGAGGTATCCCATGACCGGACTCCGACCATCCAGCGTGAACATCTTCGACGACACGATGCGGGAGGGACTACAGATAGAGAGTCCCGATATTCCGGTGGCCGACAAGCTCCGACTCCTGGATGCCATCGGGGAGACGGGGGCCAAGGTCA